>JBCBRD010000016.1:0-25864 GCA_039819885.1 Pseudomonadota bacterium | reverse complement strand
CGTCTCCTGCCATTCAGGACGCTGAGGGCGAGTACTGGACATCATCTGTTGGTGGCACGCTCAAGTATGATAAGCGGAACCACCCACGGAACCCAACACGCGGTTTCTACCTCCAGACATCTGCTGACTTTGCGGGTATCGGTGGTGACGCACAGTACGCAAGGCTCTCAGCTGAAGGACGGGCCTACTATCCAATCGCTGACAAGGTGATTCTTGTAGGACGCGCAGTTGCCGGACACATCGAAGGCTATGGCGACGAAGACATCCGGATCCTAGACCTCTACTTCAGGGGCGGAGAGACGGTTCGTGGCTTCGATCGGTCAGGCTTTGGTCCTCGAGATACCGGTTCTGCGAACCAGGACGCATTGGGCGGTAAGACTTACTGGGCTGCAACCGCAGAACTGCGCTTCCCAATTCCAATCATTCCTGAAGACCTGGGGATCTCGGGCGCCGTGTTCGCCGATGCAGGTTCATTGTTTAACGCCAGTGAACGTGCTGAGCTGCTGGCCGAGGATTTGCAGGACGACGCCTCTATCCGCTCGTCGGTTGGTGCCAGTGTTCTTTGGAACTCGCCGGTTGGTCCGCTTCGCCTCGACTACGCACATGTCTTGTCGAGTGAAGACTACGACGATGAGCAGAGCATCCGGTTCGGTGCATCCACCAACTTCTAGGCTTTTGACCAGCTAGATCGGTCATCTCGCTTCGAAATTGAGGGCATCGCGATATAACAACGGCTCCACAGCGATTTTGTGGGGCCGTTTTCATTTCCAATTGGCAATGCTCCTACAAACTCAAACAAGCGCGCCCACCGGTCGAAGCTTCTGAAGCGCCGTCCTCTTGCGCAAGAACCATGCGCACCCAAAGCTGTATGCGCCTCATAAGTCGGGCAAAAACTGAAACGATCGGTTCCCCTCAAAGCGCCTGTGTGGCATGGGGTAGGGCATAAAGGATCACGCAACTGACCGTGACGCCAGGGGAACACGGGAAACGGATATGGAGCATCCAGGATTTTTTGATCGCGAAGGGCCGTTTTCACTGGCAGATGTTGCTTCTGCCGCCGGTGCCGAAATCGCAGCCGATCACCAAAGCGATATCAAAATCACAGACATTCGCCCGCTTTCCGAAGCCGCCGAAGGGCACGTCTCATTTCTCGACAACAAGAAGTATCTCCCCGCGTTGAATGAGACATCGGCAGTGGCCTGCTTCATCCACCCTGATTTCACTGATCGTGTACCTGGTACAGTCATCCCGCTGACAACCAAGCAGCCCTATCACGCCTTCGCGCGCACACTTCGCTTGTTCTACCCAAGCGCAATGGCACCTAGAATTGCGCGCCAGCGCTCAGACCTCGTCGATCCATCTGCAAAACTTGAAGATGACGTGATCATTGAGGCCGGCGCCATCATCGGACCAGATGTTCATATAGGCTCAGGGTCGCGTATTGCGGCTGGTGCGATAATCGGTGGTCGCGTGCACATTGGCCGCAAAAGCTACATCGGTGCAGGCGCCACGATTTGTCATGCATTGGTCGGAGACAACGTCATCATCCATACCGGCGTCCGGATCGGTCAGGATGGATTTGGCTTTGCAATGGGCCCGGGCGGCCATGAGAAAGTCTGCCAAATCGGCCGAGTCATTATCCAGGACAACGTCGATATCGGCGCGAACTCGACAATCGATCGCGGCGCGCTGAACGATACGGTCATCGGTGAAGGGACTAAAATCGATAACTTGGTTCAGATCGGACACAACGTGCACATTGGCCGCCATTGCGTCATTGTTGCGCAATGTGGCCTGTCCGGATCATCCAAGCTCAACGACTTCGTGATCATGGGCGGCCAAGCTGGAGTTGTGGGGCATATCACAGTGGGTGCTGGTGCACAGGTCGCTGGTGCGTCGCACGTGAAGAATGACGTCCCACCGGGTGCCCGTATGGGCGGAACCCCGGCTCGCCCACTCCGTCAATGGGCCAAGGAGATTGCTACACTAACCAGATTGGCCGCTGCAAAACCGCGATCCGATTGAAAAACCGCGCATCGGATGTCGCATGTGGCCTCCGCAGGCTCGACGAACCAAAACAGCGTGGTTAACACCCGATTGAACGGTGCGTCCTTAACCCCCCGACACACGTAGGCTTGGGTGAATGACCCACAGGCGTTACAGACGGTACAAGGAAACGGTACGCATTCCAGCTAGACTGCTGCAAATCATCGTGCCATCGGCATAAATCACTGGACCCAACAGCTCCACGTCATTCAGCTTCTATCCTGCCTTGAAAAGGTGCAAACGGAGCAACAGACGGCATGACGCAAGGCTTTCAAGAGGACTGCAATGGCAGAGGTTAAAGACAAACCAAAACTAGACACGGCGGACATTGCCAAAGTGATGAAGCTCTTGCCGCATCGCTATCCGTTTCTCTTGGTTGACAGGATGTATGACATGGACGGCGACGAAAGCTGTGTCGGTGTCAAAAACGTAACGATCAACGAGCCCTTTTTTCAGGGACACTTCCCCCAGTTTCCAGTTATGCCGGGTGTGCTGATTATCGAAGGTCTCGCCCAGACGGCTGGCGCACTTTGCGTCCATAGCCTCGGAGAAGGTTACAAGGCCGAGCTCGTCTACTTCATGGGTATCGATAAAGCGAAATTCAGACGCCCCGTTGTTCCCGGCGATCAGCTTCACTACCACGTTAAGAAGATCCGCAACCGCGGACGTGTCTGGCGCTTTGCAGGCGAGGCCCGTGTCGACGGTCAGGTCGCTGCCGAAGCCGAGATAAGTGCGATGCTGGCCGACACAGCAGACGCACGCGCATTTGCGAGTAAACATGGCTGACAATCAGATCCACGCGACGGCCATCGTAGAAGATGGCGCAAAACTCGGCGTTAACGTTACCGTCGGTCCCTACTGCATGGTTGGGCCGGAAGTGGTCCTGGGCGACGGTGTTGATCTCATCAGCCATGCTGTCATTGCGGGCAAAACAACCATTGGGGCACGCACAAAAGTGTTCCCCTTCGCCTCCATCGGTCACCAACCCCAGGACCTGAAGTACCATGGCGAAGCATCCACACTCGTTGTCGGGGATGACTGTCTGATCCGCGAAGGGGTAACGATGAACCCCGGCACTGAGGGCGGTGGTATGAAAACCGTCGTCGGGAACAAATGCGCCTTTCTCGCAAATTCCCACGTCGGCCATGACTGCATCGTTGGCGACAGTGTGATTTTCTCCAACAACGTCATGCTTGCCGGTCACTGTACGATCGGTGACTTTGTGATCATCGGAGGCGGCGCTGCCGTTATTCAATTTGCTCGCGTCGGTGCGCATGCCTTCGTCGGCGGCATGTCGGGTTTGGAGAACGATTTGATCCCGTACGGCATGGCGATGGGCAACCGAGCCTATCTGTCAGGCCTCAATATCGTTGGCCTCCAAAGGCGCGGCTTTTCCCGCAGCGATATTCACGACCTCCGGCGCGCGTACCGTCTTTTGTTTGCAGCAGAGGGAACCTTGCAGGAACGCATGGTGGACGTCGCTGAAGGATTTAAGGATCATCCGATTGTCGTCGAGATCCTGGACTTCATAAAAGAGGGCGGCAAGCGCTCCCTCTGCACGCCCCGAGGCGTCAAAGCGGACTGAGCAGCCGTCTGACATGCGCGGGATACAAGGCCACCCGATCACATGGTGACCCAAAACACGATGGATGACGATCAATCACCAATCGGGATCCTGGCAGGTGGCGGGTCACTGCCGCTTGAGATCGCGCAATGCCTGCGTGAGCAAGGCCGCCAAGTCGTCATCGTCGTCTTGGAAGGCGAGGCAGATGAACTCGCAGCCTTACCAGGTACCATCGTCCGAAACTGGGGCCGCATCGGCGGCATCGTGTCAGCTTTCAAGGACGCAGGTTGTCGGCAGATGCTGATTGTCGGCTCGGTGAACCGGCCAGATCTAACCAAGATCAAACCCGACCTTGGGCTTTTTCGCGCGCTCTTCACCATCGTGAAGTTGATCCGGGCGGGTGGAGACGACGCCGTCTTGCGTGGGGTGATTGCTTACTTGGCGAAGATGGGCCTGACGGTGTTGGGTCCTGCAGATGTGGCACCTGGGCTCCTCGTCAAAGAGGGTCCGTTACCAGGAACGAAGCCGTTGCCAGCTAGCGACGTCGCGCTGTCCCAACGCGCCTTCGAACTCTTGACGGCGCTTGCCCCGTTTGATGTCGGCCAGGGTGTCGTCATTAGCAAAGCAGGCATCGAGGCAATCGAAGGGGCCGAAGGCACTGACCGGATGCTGGCGCGGGTAGCTTCCAAACGCCGAGACCTAATATCAGACAGCCAAGAAAGTGCGCATGGCTTATTGGTCAAGCAACCCAAGTCTGGCCAGGACTTGCGCGTTGATCTCCCAGCCATTGGTCCACGCACGATTGATGGCATCGTGGAAGCCAACCTGACAGGGATCGTCGCTGAAGCAGACCGCGTCATCGCCCTCTCTCGCGAAGAACTGATCCGTTGCGCCATATCAGCCGATTTGTCCGTGACCGGTATCACACCAAAACCGACTGAGCAGCCATCCTTCAATAGCCAGTCAGAGGGGCCAACCACGCGTCAGGAACATCGGATCGCAAGCATCGGTTCTGTCCCATTGCGTGATGTTGATCGCGCCGACGCACTGCGCTGTGCCGCGGTATCTGAGGCAATGGAACCCTATGGTTGCGGGAGGGTTGTCGTAGCAGCACGGGGCCATGTGCTTTCGGTGCAAGCAGGTGACGAACCCATCCATACCATCGCGCGCGTAGCAAATCTTCGCCAATGGGGTGAAAAACGGTGGCGTCGGCGTTCGGGCATGGCGGTATTAGCGGCCGGCCATGAAGCAACCCCCGAGCTTATTGAAAGAGTTGCAGAAACCGGATTGGCAGGCTTTGCCATTCGCCCGCAGAAACTGGCATCACACCTCGGAAATGAACTCATCGAACTTGCCGACGAGCACAAGCTTTGCATCGCGGAGTTGATTGCGTCATGAGCATCATCGCAAATAACGATCGCAGCACCACCGTCCACCCACAGCGCAACGCGTTTCGGAGGGGGTAGTCATGGCAGAAAATCCATCAGGCGGACCAGAACAACCGCCTGCTTCCCCAATCGCAGCCACACCACATGATGCGAACGAGCGCACCTTCACGATTTTTGTCGTCGCCGGTGAGCACTCCGGAGACGCCCTTGGCGGCAAGCTGATGGCCGAACTGAACGAGCGTCTCCCGAACCGCATTCGCTATCTCGGTGTCGGCGGCGCGGAGATGGCAAGCCAGGGCCTGATCTCGCAATACCCATTGGCCGACGTCGCAGTCATGGGGCCAATAAACATCCTCAAGGCTCTGCCACGAATTCGAAAACGTGTGTTCCACACCGTCGATGCAGCAATCGCAGCCGACCCAGACATCGTCGTCATCATCGACAGCCCTGAGTTCACCCACCCGATCGCAAAGCGCATCCGCAAGCGCCGCCCTGACATCCCGATCATCGATTATGTGTCACCAAGCGTGTGGGCCTGGCGTCCGGGGCGCGCGAAAAAAATGGCACCGTATGTCGACCATCTGCTGGCGCTGCTCCCGTTCGAACCAGGAGCACACAAACGCCTCGGCGGTCCCGATTGCACGTACGTCGGGCACCCGCTAATCGAGCGGCTTGGTTGGCTCAATGCACTCGAGACCGACAGCTTGACGACGCGCCTTGCACTGGATGCTGAAAAGCCCATCCTCGTTGTTTTGCCGGGTAGCCGCCGCTCCGAAGTCCGTGTCTTGATGGAGCCATTCGGCGGGACAATCAGAAAACTCATCGAAGCTGGGATCACACCGGAAGTAATCATCCCCGCGGTCGAAGATTTGCGTGATGACATCCAGCAGGCCGCCACCTCATGGCCGGTTGAACCGCACATTATCACAGGCCAAGACGACAAATTCCGGGCCTTCCGATTGGCCGATGCAGCATTGGCGGCATCCGGCACGGTGACGTTGGAACTGGCCATGGCTGGCACACCAATGGTTGTCGGCTATCTCGTCGATGGACTGGCAGCCAACTTGCGCTTTCTGGTCAACGTCCCATCCATTGTCCTGGCCAACCTCGTCCTTGATGATCCGGTGTTCCCTGAGTTCATCCAGGAAAACTGCACGCCAGAAAACCTCAGCGAAACCTTGCTCCCCCTGTTCAGCGACACGCCTGCTCGCCAAACACAGTTGGCGGGCTTGGCGCGCATCCCAGAGAAAATGGCGCGAACCGATGGCCAGGCCCCGTCTGCTGTCGCTGCCGATGTTGTGCTGCGTTACGCTGTCAACGGTCGGTCTGAAACGCTCTAAGTCTGAGCCGCTTGGTCACCAACTCTCGCGAGCGCTTCGTCGCGACCCAGGACTTCGATCACATCGAAAATCGGCGGTGACACGCCTGTGCCGGTTATCGCTGCGCGTAGGGGTTGAGCCACTTTGCCCAGCTTCAGGTCTTCGGCTTCAGCGAAGTCCCGAACAGCCTGCTCGATAGCGTCCGCTGTCCATCCATCCAGCTCCGAAAGCTTGGATATCAGCTTGCCAAGCATCGCCTTAGCGTCATCGTCCACCAGCTTATTGGCTTTCTTGTCCAACGCCAGCGGGCGCTCAGCAAACAGGTATCTGGCAGAATTGATCAACTCCACAAGTGTCTTGGCGCGTTCTTTCAAGCCCGGCATGGACGCTTCGAGTTGCGCGGCCTTTTCATCGCTCCATCGCTCGGCAAAGAAATCACCACCATCGATTTCGCCAAGAATGTCATGACAGCGGCGAACCAGTTCGGCATCGTCCGCCTCGCGGATGTAAATAGCATTTGTGGCTTCGAGTTTTTGGATATCGAACCGCGCAGGCGATTTGCCGATGCCACTCAGGTCAAACCACGCAATGGCCTGTTCAGTCGAGAAAACCTCATCATCGCCATGGCTCCAGCCAAGCCGCACGAGGTAGTTGCGCAGGGCCGCTGGCAAATATCCCATGGCGCGATAATGCTCGACGCCAAGTGCACCATGACGTTTGGATAGTTTCGCACCATCGGGGCCGTGGATCAGTGGAACATGCGCCCACTGCGGTACCGCCCACCCGAGCATTTCAAAAATCTGCGTCTGCCGCGCAGCATTGGTGAGATGATCGACACCGCGCACAACATGCGTGACCCCCATGTCATGGTCATCAACAACCACCGCGAGGTTGTACGTCGGTGACCCATCGGAGCGCAAAATAATCAGGTCATCGAGATCCTTGTTCGGAAAACTGACCTCACCCTGTACATGGTCCTGGACAACAGTGACACCATCCTTAGGCGCCTTCAAACGGACCACATGGCCTTGATCGTCTGGTGCTTCCGATGGATCGCGATCTCGCCACGGTGACACAATCATTGGCGGTCGCTTTTCGGCCTCGGCTTGTTCGCGCATGGCGCTGAGTTCATCCGTCGTGAGGTAGCAGCGATAGGCAGAGCCGCTGTCCAGTAATGTCTGAACGGCCTCGCGGTGACGGTCTCCGCATGAATACTGTGAGATCGGCTCCGCGTCCCAGTCCAACTCCAACCAGCGCAGTCCGTCCAAAATGGCTTCGACTGCCTCATCGCTATGCCGTGCGCGGTCAGTATCCTCGATCCGAAGGAGAAACCGCCCCCCCTTGGCGCGGGCATAAAGCCAATTGAACAGCGCCGTCCGCGCACCGCCGATATGCAAAAATCCGGTGGGTGAAGGTGCAAAGCGCACCACGACGTCGCTGGACGTTGCAGCAGAACGCGCATTGTTCGAAGAAGCCATTGATTGTTCGGCCATGTCGGGCTGAGATCCTGTAGGGACTGATTGTGAAGTTGGGCACTTAGCACGTGCATTTCACAACCGTAAGTGGGGCACGTGGTGCCAGGGAGAGTTGAACTGTGTCGGATGCTGTATTTGCACGATTTGCAACCGACAACTCAGCAACTTCGGGGCGGACTCCTGGAGAGATAGACGACCCTACAAGCGGTGTCTCTAGATCGGCAGCGGCACGCCATTGGTCCACCGGGCCAATTGACGCCTTAACAGCAGTGCTCGAACATGAGCGCGCCCGATGGATACTATGGACACCGATCGCTTTTGCTCTGGGGGCCGCCACCTACTTCGGGCTCCGATTTGAGCCTGGCTTGGCACTTTGCGGAGCTGTTTTCACCGCAAGCTTAGCGTGCCTCGCCGGAATGCGCCGCTCAGCAACAGTTCCCTATGTGGCGTGCGGTGTATTAGCGCTAGCAGCTCTCGGGTTTCTCGCAGCAAAACTCCGCACCGAAACCGTGCGTGCGCCTGTCATTCTCACCGATACCACTGAAGTAAAAGTCTCAGGGTATGCCGAGGCTATCGAACCGCGGGCCAAAGGCGGTTCACGGATAACGATTCTCCTGACTGATTTGGCAGCGACCGCAAAACACGATCAGCCCAGACGGGTCCGGGTATCCTCGCGCCAAAAGCTCGATCAGATCAGAGTGGGTGACCACATTGATGCATGGGTGCGGCTACGACCACCAGCAGCGCCTGCTGCACCCGGTGACTACGACTTCGCACGTTACGCCTGGGTTAAAGGTCTGGGCGGTGTCGGCTTTCTGACCCGGCCCCCGATATTGTCTAAAGCTGTAGGCCCCACACCATGGTGGATCGAGGTCCAAAGCACAATCGGGGGCATACGGACGTGGATCAGCAACCGGGTCCGCGAGGTACTGCCCGGACAGACCGGAGCAATAGCGACCGCATTGATCACAGGTGAACGCGGCGCCATTTCGGAAGATACGAACGAGGCCTATCGCGCAGCGGGCTTGTACCATGTGCTGTCGATATCCGGTCTGCACATGGCCATTATGGGTGGAGCGGTCTTCTTCACCATCAGACTTGCATTGGCTTTGTTTCCCGCAATCGTCTTGCGCTTTGACATCAAGAAATGGGCAGCGGCCGGCGCGATTGTCGGAGCGCTCGCCTATCTCACAATTTCTGGCGGAGCGTTTGCCACCATCCGGTCCTTCCTGATGATCGCTGTGATGTTCATTGCGATCCTGCTCAATCGACCAGCCTTGGCACTGCGCAATGTGGCATTGGCAGCACTTCTGATCCTGGTGATCTTTCCAGAAAGCGTACTCGATCCCGGCTTTCAGATGTCTTTCGCGGCAGTCATCTCACTGGTGGCAGGTTATGGCGAATATGAGCGCTGGCGACGACGCGCGCGGGCTGGGGAGGGGCCTGACACCCAAAGCAGCCTGATCCAACAGCCCATGGCGCTACTCACCGGCATTGTGGCCTCCACGATGTTTGCCAGCCTCGCCGTGGCACCGCTCGCGCTTTACCATTTTCATCAGTCACAACACTTCTCGGTCCTGGCCAACGCTACGGCCATGCCGGTCTGCAACCTCGTCGTGATGCCCATGGCGCTTGCCGCCCTCATAGCCCTACCCTTCGGCCTCGAAGCTGTCCCACTATGGCTGATGGGTCAGGGCATCGACCTGATGACCGCCAGTGCGGAGTGGGTTGCAGGCCTTCCAGGCGCAACGGGGCGGACACCGGCATTCGCTCAGGAAGCTATTCTCTTGATGGCGGCGGGTGCATTGACCCTCGCACTGGTGCAGCATCAGGTCCGCTGGGTCGGTCTTGCACTGTTTGCTAGCGGCCTAGCCTGGGCAAGCGGACCCGAACGACCGGACATCCTCGTATCTGCGAATGGGCAAACAATCGCCGCGCGAGCCCAAGATGGACTGCTCATGATCTCTGCGAAAAAGCGCGATCGATACATCGAGGATCGGTGGCTTGAACGCGATGGGGATAATCGAAGCGCAGCATCAATTCGCAAAAACCAAGGCTTCAGCTGCGATGCCTTTGGATGTGTAACAGATGTAAAGGGAAAACGGGTCGCCATCACACGTCACCCACGCGCACTGCAAGATGACTGCGCGCAAGCCGATATCGTCATTGTCACGTTCCAAAATGCGCCAACATGCGACCCGCAAGGGGCCGAGACCCAACGCATCAGGATCGGGATCGAGCAGGTCGATATCAATGGCGCACACGCACTATTCGTTGGTGCCTTGGCCCTCGAAGATGACCCAACCAGCAGCGCAACAACGTCGCTTGAACCAAATACAGCAAACCAGGCGCACAATAGGACGAAGCCAAGTCAGTCAATCCGGGTAGAGACGGTCAATGGCTTGCGGGGGGAGAGACCGTGGGTGCACCAGACCCCGGAAACGGTCCGAACTGAAACGCCTTGATCGGCCACACAGCCCGAGAGTGCCAAGGGCAATGAGATTTCCCCCAACAGCTTAATACTTGCGGATCAACCCAACAAGACGACCTTGGACATCAACCTGATCGGGTCCAAAAATCCGCGTCTCATAAGCCGGGTTGGCGGCTTCCAATGCGACAGTTGAACCTTTCTTGCGCAGCCGTTTCAGCGTCGCTTCTTCTTTCTCTACAAGAGCAACAACGATGTCGCCGTTGTTAGCCGAATTGCAGCGCTTGATGATGACTGTATCGCCATCGTGTATCCCGGCTTCAATCATCGAGTCGCCGTGGACCTCGAGTGCGAAATGTTCGCCACCTGCAAGCATGTCAGGAGGACACACCACGTCGTTGTTATGGTCCTGGATAGCGCTAATAGGTACACCCGCCGCGATACGTCCCATCATGGGTACGCTCGCACTCTCATTCATTCCAGCCATCACATGCGCAGCAGGCTGAAAGTCGGGTGGTGAGCCAGCTCCGGCGGGTTTTGGAGCCCCTGAACCGGAGTTGCGACCAAGTCCACCCTCGATCATCTCCGGCACGAACGTGGAGCCGGCCTCACGAAGCCCAAGGCCAGCGGCGTGACCGGCACCAGGATGCCCGTCAGCTTGAGAAGATGTGCCCGCAGCGGGAGCAAGCCCAACACCGGTTCGCGCGCCCGCCATATCCTCTGGCAGCTTAATGACTTCGATAGCTCGGGCACGATGCGGAAGTCTGCGAATAAAACCGCGTTCCACGAGAGCCGTGATCAATCGATGGATACCAGATTTCGATTTGAGTTCGAGTGCATCCTTCATTTCATCAAAGGATGGTGGAACACCGCTTTCACGCATACGGTCATTAATGAAAAGAAGTAGGTCTTTTTGCTTCTGTGTCAGCATGGCTGTCGGCTGCGCCGCCCCCGGTTGACCGTTCCTGGTGCCCATGATCCGATGGCCCTCGCCATCAACCGACGGGCCCACCTAGACTTTGAACACGTGTGTCCTCCATCAACAATCGAGGACAAAGCATGAACGGACCCTATACGTTCCCCTGCTGTTCCGCAAGTGGTCCTCTGCAACTTTTTCAAAAATCAAGTTTCACCACTGCGACCTCGTCACCAATTTCAGCCGGAGGTTCATGAGGTTGGCGAACGATCAGGACATCAGCTTGAGCTAAGACATTCAACAATGAGCTGTCCTGCGACGCGCTCGCGACAACACTGAAGCGGCCCTCTGGGCCTTCGACAATCTGTCCACGCATGTAATGTTCACGCGGCCCGTTGGCAGGAATAGTACCGGCGAGTGGAAGCATGCGCGGCACTGTGGCAAGACCCGGCAAGCCAAGCAGGCGTTGGATGAGCGGAACGCCAAAGAGGCGGCCACAGATCAATGATGAAACAGGGTTCCCAGGCACGCCGATCATGCGTGTTTCGCCGATGCGGCCAAACATCAGCGGCTTCCCAGGACGCATGGCGATCTTCCAAAAGTCCAACGACATGCCGCGTGCCTGCAACACGTCTGCCACCAGATCATGATCACCAACCGATGCACCACCAATGGTAATCAGGACGTCGGCATTTTCTGCTCGATCGAGATGAGCGTTCAGGTCGTCAGCAGTATCACGGGCAATGCCGAGACATTGAGCCTCTCCGCCAAACGCACGGACCATAGCAGCAAGCCCGAAAGAGTTCGAGCAGACGATCTGATCAGCGCCAGGGGCCTCACCAGGCATCACCAGTTCATCGCCAGTTGCCAGGATCGCCACCACAGGTTTGCGCCGAACAGTGAGCGCGGCATGCCCCATGGCAGCAGCGAGCGTGACGTCGCGCGACGTCAAGAGCTGGTTGGCAGCAATAAGCGCATCGCCACGAGCAAAGTCACCTGCCTTTGGCCGAACGTGACCAGGCTCAGGCTGGCCATCAACAACATGGATGCGGTCGTCCTGCCGGTTCACATTCTCCTGGATGACAATAGCATCAGCGCCCGCTGGCAATGGCGCGCCAGTGAAGATACGCACCGCCTCGTGAGCGCCCACTTGACCAGCATAGCCGTGTCCAGCGGCCGCTTCGCCAACGACAACAAATTCAGGTTTTGAACCGGCAAGATCATTCGCGCGAACCGCGTAACCATCCATCGCCGAGGCTGCAAACGGGGGTTGATCGAAACGTGCCAACACGGGTGCCGCAGTTACCCGGCCCGCCGCCTCAATGAGTGGCACCGTCTCAGTTTCAGAAACTGCCGCGACATCAGCAAGTATACGGGCGCGCGCGTTAGCGACACTCAGCATGTCAGGACGCACCTTCTCCGGCCGGGTCATCTTCAGCAACATGGTCATCGGCGCGATACGTCCCCGATCGACCGCCCTTTTTTTCAATCAGTCGGATGCCAGAAAAGGACATGGCCTTATCGGCGGCCTTCAACATGTCGTAGATTGTCAGGCAGGCAACGGACACGGCCGTCAGTGCTTCCATCTCGACACCCGTCTGACCACCCACCTTGACCAGACCGGTCACCCGCACGCCGACTGGCTCATGCTGCAGGTCAAAGTCGACTGTGGCTTTTGTGATTGCAAGAGGATGGCAGAGTGGGATGAGCAGATGCGTTTGCTTCGCAGCCATAATCCCGGCGATGCGCGCAGTTGCGAGCACATCGCCTTTCTTTGCCTCACCAGTTTCAATCAGTTGAAGCGTCGCGGGCGCCATGGCGACGAAGCCCTCGGCAATCGCAGTGCGGGAGGTTACGGACTTGTCGGACACATCCACCATATTGGCTTCACCCCGATCGTTTAGATGCGAAAGCTTTCCCATTTTCGGAAGACCTCAAACTGCTGGCGGCTGGAGAAGCGTTTGCGTTGCCAATGTCACATCAGCTTGACGCATAAGGCTTTCGCCCACCAGAAATGTTGAAACACCAGTTGGGCGCAGTCGGGTGATATCGTCGGGCGTAAAGATACCGCTTTCGGAAATCACCAGTCGGTCAGAGCCAACACGCGGTGCAAGCTCCTCGGTTGTCGCCAACGTCGTCTCAAACGTTTTCAGGTTGCGATTGTTAATCCCGATGAGCGGGCTGGAAAGCGTCAGCGCGCGGTCAAGTTCGGCCGCATCGTGCACCTCGACCAGTGCGTCCATACCCCAGTCCGATGCCGCCGCAATAAGGTCCGCAGCCAGCTCGTCATCGACCTCAGCTAGGATCACGAGGATCGCGTCCGCACCCCAGGCTCGGGCTTGAACGACCTGATAAACATCAATCATGAAGTCCTTGCGCAAACACGGCAGCGCACACGCCGCTCGTGCCTGTTTGAGATAGTCCGGTGCACCTTGAAAAGATGGCGCATCAGTCAGAACGGAAAGACACGTCGCACCACCGTCAGCATAGGCCCGTGCCAACGCAGCAGGCTCGAAGTCGGCCCGGATCAGGCCCTTCGACGGGCTCGCCTTTTTAATCTCGGCAATCAACCCGGTTTTGCCCTCAGCACGCGCATCGAACAACGCTTTTGCAAATCCGCGTGGCTTCGGGGCACTTCGCGCGTACTCCGCCAAAACCCGCAACGGTTCGCGGTCTTTTGCGCTCGCGACTTCTTCGCGCTTATACGCCGTGATTTTGTCCAGTATGTTCGACATCAATCTCTTTGCCTTAGCGCGTTCAGCTCAATTTGCCGCGCCGTTAGAAATCGCAACCAATCGCTCGAGCGCAGCCTTGGCGCGCCCATCGTCAATGGCTTTCGCAGCTTGCTGTGCACCATCAGCAAGGTTGGAGGCGCGCTCAGAAACGACCAGCGCAGCCGCAGTGTTCAACACCACGATATCGCGATAGGCCGACGGTTGACCGTCCAGAACCTTCATCAAGGCAGCCGCGTTCTCTTGTCCATCACCACCACGCAGATCATCCAGCCTCGCCGTTGGAAGACCAGCAGCATCCGGCGTCACGGTAAACAGCGCAACCTCGCCGTCTTTCACTTCCGCAACCGTCGTTGCCCCCGTAGTCGTGAGTTCGTCCATTCCATCGGCGCCGTGAACAACCCAGGCATGCTCGGCTCCAAGGTTCACGAGCACATCAGCAACAGGTTCGACCCAGGCTTCAGAGAACACCCCAATGACTTGTCGTTTAACACCAGCCGGATTGCACAACGGCCCCATCAGGTTGAACAGTGATCGAATGCCAAGTTCGGCCCTGATGGGTGCCCAGGTCTTCATGATCGGATGATGCATGGGCGCCCACAGGAACCCAACACCTGCTTGATCAATGGCCTGCGAAACAACCGTGAAGTCCGCATCGAGCTTCACGCCGAGCGCAGATAGCACATCCGACGCACCCGATTTTGAAGACACAGACCGGTTGCCATGTTTTGCGACCTTGAGGCCCGCGCCTGCCGCCACGATCGCAGCGCACGTGGAGACATTATACGTGCCATGACCGTCACCGCCTGTTCCGACAATATCGATTGCGTTGTCCGGCGCATCCACCGTTAGCATCTTGGCGCGCATGTGCCGGGCAGCACCCGTCAATTCCAGAACCGTCTCGCCGCGTACCCGCAAGCCCATAAGAAAAGCGGATCGGGCTTCCGGCGTCGCCTCGTCCCCGCTGAGTAATTCGAGCGCAGTGATAATCCCGTCTTCATCAAGCGATTTGCCAGCAGCGATTTCGTTCATCAACGCCTTGATCTGTAGGGTTGCAGGCATGGAAGGTCCAATCAGGCTGCTGGCGGTGCTGTTGCAGAAATCGGGCGTTCCCGGGTAACCCGCTTGGGTTCAAAGCCTGCAAGCTCCAGGAAGTTTGCAAGTAATCCATGGCCATGCTCTGAGGCAATGCTCTCGGGGTGGAACTGAACACCATGGAGGGGTTGCGAGACGTGCTGCAGTCCCATGATGATGCCATCGTCTGTCTGTGCCGTTACCCGGAGACAATCGGGTAGCGTCTCGGGCTTTACGGTCAGCGAATGGTATCGCGTCACCTCAAAGCGTTTGGGAAGGCCTGCAAAGACGCCTTCATTCGTGTGCGAAATCTCTGACAGTTTTCCATGCATCGGCAGCGGCGCCCGGATGACATCGCCACCGTAGGCTTGCCCGATTGACTGATGGCCCAGGCAGACACCGAACAGCGGCACGCGACCATCAAGCTCTTTGATCAAATCAATGCAGATGCCCGCTTCGTTTGGCGTACAAGGCCCCGGTGAAATGACAATCGCTTTAGGGTTGAGTGCTATCGCCTCCTTCGTTGTCAGCGCATCGTTACGCCGCACGACACAGTCGACCCCCAACTCGCCAATGTAATGGACGAGATTGTAGGTAAAGCTGTCATAGTTATCGATAAGCAGAAGCATGGATGACCAATGGGTTGGAACCTGAGCCTCGACGTGTAGGCAGGCACGCCCACAAGGTCAATATTGCGGTGGTGAGGTGCCGAGGCAAACACCTATTGCAGTTGCTTGGGCGTCATGAATGCCGTGAGGGTACACCGTCCCACGAGATCATCACCAAATGATAGGTCTCCGAGGTCGAAAACGGCGACTGCAGCCGTCGGAAACTTATGTGCCAACCGACGCCTGACGGCAGTCATCTCGGCGCTGACGTCTGCGCTAGGCCCCCTATCAAGGCTGAGCGAAAGAACATGCAACCCTGGATTATGGCCAACAACCATGACAAGCGGCGCACGCCCAGCATGCACCTTGATACGTTCCAGAATGAGTTCAGGTGATGCCAAATAGAGGTGCTCATCAACAACGATGTCGGGCAACGGAGCCTCGAAAGCAGGCAGCGTAAGCGCTAACGTCTCGCGTGTCCGGACGGCATCCGATGAAATGACGAGATCTGGCTTCAAACCTTGCTTTGCAAGCCACTGGCCCATAACAGGAGCAGCAGCCTGACCCCGTGCATTGAGCGGACGCTCATGATCTTGCTGATCGAGACTCGCCCAACTCGACTTCGCATGTCGATAGAGGATGAGCGTTGTCACAACGAACGACCGCGAAGACGGGTCTTCATCCGAAAATTCCCCTATTGCCTTTAGGGGTCCGTCCCCCTGAAACAGGCCCACCTGCAAAGGCCACCGCCTCCTCTGCGGCACGCACCAGCGCCATGGCTTTGTTGATGCACTCTTGCTGTTCGCTTGCTGGTATGGAGTCGTGCACGATCCCGGCACCTGCCTGTACGTGCAACTTGCCGTCCTTCACGAGGGCCGTACGCAAAACGATGCAGGTATCCATGTTTCCATCGGCTGAGAAGTATCCAACGCATCCGGCGTATGGCCCGCGCTTGGTCGCCTCCAGCTCATCAATGACTTCCATGGCGCGAACCTTCGGTGCGCCCGAAACCGTACCAGCCGGAAAACCCGCCATCAGCGCATCAACTTCATCATGATTGGCCGTATCAAGCTGACCGATCACATTGGAGACAATGTGCATGACGTGGCTGTAGCGCTCGACAGTGAAGCCTTCGGTGACGCGAACCGTGTCTGGAATTGAAACCCGACCGACGTCGTTCCGGCCAAGATCAAGCAACATCAGATGCTCAGCGCGTTCCTTTGGGTCTGCAAGCAGATCAGCTTGCAATTCAGCGTCCTCGGAAGCATCCGCACCACGTTTGCGGGTCCCAGCAATTGGACGGATCGTGACTTCGCCATCGACCGCACGAACGAGAATTTCGGGAGACGAACCAACAAGTGCGAAGTCGCCAAAATCGAGATGGAACAGAAATGGCGACGGGTTCAGCCTTCGCAGCGAGCGGTATAGCGCAAACGGCGGGAGAGCAAAATCGCTCGTAAAGCGCTGGGCCAGCACGACCTGAAAGATGTCACCAGCCGCAATGTAGTCCTTAGCCTTAGCGACCATCTCAAGGTAGCGCGCCTCAGAGGTGTTCGAGACGGCCTCCGGTGCAGCTATGTCATCGGTCGTTGGTATCGCGCCTTGCGGTAAAGGCTTTTGCAGGGACCCCACAGCATCAGCCAATCGGCTGTGCGCCAGCGCAAACGCCGCCTCCCCGCTCACACCCTCAGACGGCCGAACAGGCGTCGCCAACGTCATTTCATCGCGCACCGCATCGAAGATCACCATCAGCGTCGGACGCATCATGATTGCATCAGGCACACCGAGTTCATCACTTGGCACATCCGGCAAACGCTCGATCAGTCGCACGGTGTCATAGCCCATGTACCCGAACACGCCAGCGGCCATTGGCGGCAAGTCCTCGCGATGCGGGATCGCGCTTTCCGCCAGCAAACTGCGCAACGCATCAAGCGTTGGTGCATCGAGCGTCTCGAACTGATCCGGGCCCGTGTCCGGTGCGCGGTTGATCTCCGCGGTATTTCCGTGAGCGCGCCAGATGACATCAGGCCGCGCACCGATGATCGAGTAGCGCCCGCGTTGGGCACCGCCCTCTACTGACTCGAGCAGGAAACTCATCGCCCCATCACCTGACAACTTGAGGTAAGCCGAGACAGGGGTCTCAAGGTCAGCGACCAATCGTGTGGAAACGATCTGCGCCTCACCCCGAGCGTAGCTCTCAAGAAACGCAGTGCGGTCTGGAACGGTCGGCAGGTCACCACCAACTGGGTTCGCGTCAATCGACATGTCGGGCGAATTCAAAGGTGGTGCTCTTTTTTTGTGGCGTCAGCCGAATTTAGTAGGAGTGACCCAAAGCAGGCGTCACACCGGTCACGCGATCAAGCACGCGCTGGTTGATGTCAACACCGAGCCGATCCTGTAACTTTGCCAGATAGACTGAGATTTGATCCTGCCGCAATTGCCCGACCAATTCGTTCTTCAGCACAGTCTTCTGCTCGTCCGTTGGTTCCACAGCCTTCTGGATGTCATCAACCTTGAACACTAGGCGCGACTGCCCGCCGGTCGTCTCAGAGGACCCAGCTTCACCTTCAGGCAGAACAAAAGCCTGTGACAACGCAGCCTGAGTCATGCCATCTGGAATTCGAGCCCGCGTCGTGGGGTCAGAGGTGACGACCTTCCCGCCTGCATCTTCAGCAACTTTGGCGATCGCAGCGCCATTATTCAGGCGTTTCACAAATGCTGTGGCGGCTTTGGAGATTTCAGCGCGTTTGGTGTTTGTCGTCCAAAGTGCTTTCACGTCCGCTTTGACATCGTCAAATGTTAGCTGTTTCGGCTCAACGACATTGTTAAGGTCCAGCCAGGCAAAGCCACCTGCTGCCAGTTCAACGGGTTCTTGCTCTACGCCTACTTCCGCTCCAAACGCTGAAGCAATAATCCTGTCTGAATCAACGACATCAAGTGCCAGCGACTTGTCTTCTTTCTGATTTCGGCTGTCCACATCCTTGATATCGAAGTGTTTGAGGCCGAGCTCTTCGGCAATCTCGTTAAGTGGACGCGCCGCAGCACGCCCATCATCAACCTGATCGAAGACCGTACGGATATGATCAGCAGCCCACTCGTTGGCCAGCTCCTCGCGAACAAGCGCGCGAGCACTATCAAGCGTGCTTTCCTCTCCAGAGACAACGTTCGTGACACGCAACAGCACGGTCGTGAACCGACCTTCGACGGGGGCTGACACCTTGCCGCCTTCCAGCGCAAAGGCGGCGTCCGCAATTTTGGGATCAATCAGTTCTGACTTTGTCTTAACACCCAGCGTGATGTCTTTCTCCGTCGCCCCATTGTCTTTTGCGACATCCATAAAGTCTTTGCCACCATCAATGTCTGCTTTCGCCTTCTGAGCTGCAGCCATATCCTTGAACGCGATTTGCTGAATGACGCGTTTTTCCGGCTTGTCGTATTTGCTCTTTGTCTGCGTGTAAGCCACCTTGATCTCATCATCAGTGATCGGCGCCTTGGCCTTAACGGCGTCTTGGGTCAGGACCAGCGCTGTGAAGGACCGGCGTTGCGGCGTCATGAACTGGGCCTTGTTGGCCTCGTAGGTCTTCTTCAGATCCTCGTCGCTGGGGTCTTTCAATGAGACGACCTTGTCAGCATCAATCGTGAAGTGCGAAATCACGCGCTTCTCTTCCCGGTACTCATGCAACGTATCGATCATAGCATCGGGAACCACGGCGGATCGCAGCAAAGCCGTCGTGATATGCTCACGCATTTCGTCTTTTCGGCGCAGCTCGATCAGCCCCTGTTCCGAAACTCCCATTTGGCGCATCACGCTTTCAAGCAACGGTCGCGAAAACGCCCCATCGACCCCTTGGAAATTCGGATCGCGACGAAACCCGTCTGCAATGGCGGCATCCGACAGTGCGAGATCAAGCTCCTTGGCATGCGCTTGCACCGCACCCGCCCCGATCAGCCTGGATAACACCTGCCGGTCCAGACCAAACGCACGCGCCTGCTCCATCGTGATGCGGCGTCCTGCACGCTGCGAGATCTGTGAAATCTCGTTTTGCATGGCGCGTTGGAATTCCACCTCGGAAATCGTCTCATCCCCAACGTTTGCCAATTCCCCGTACTGGCCGCCGGTGAAGACGTCCGCAACACCCCAGATCGCAAAGCTCAAGATGAGAAAGAAGATCAGAATAAATGCGACCCAACCGGACGCCCATTTCCGAAGACCTTCAAGCATAATGTGTCTCTTTTCCTACCATCTGACTTCGCGTTAACAGCCGATTGCCTCGGCGCCCAAATCCAATAATCACGTGAGAAGCACCAACCTCGAACGGCAAATCACGAGAGCAAACCAGCCCGCTTAACCATTCATCGCCCTATCGGACAAACGGAGCACTCCAACTCGAAGGCTTGCAATCAAGCCCGTCGCGACCATCAATTCAAGGCCATGGCCAAGCGTCTACCGGATTTCATGTGCCGCTATCAGCCTTTGACTTCAAGCATAACAACCACAAATCCTTCCATTTGGAAAACCACCTACGGCATTGTGAAGTGCCGTGACTTAGGGTCAAAGGTGTGCAAGCGCAATCCACCGACAAATTTGAACAACTTCAGAAAGGCCAAGTATGACCGTCGAGACGAATGCTCCAACACCTGCATCTGCAACATCGCTCGGCGGAGATACGACCATCAGGCCTATGGTGGCTGGGAACTGGAAAATGAACGGCCTCAAAGCTGCTCTGACTGAGGCAAAGGCCGTTCATGACCATATGGCGTCCACTGATGAGAGCGTGGTATGCGATGTGATGTTGTGCCCGCCATCGACCTTGTTGATGGTCATGGCCGAAGTGGCTGGCGGCAAGATCTCTTACGGTGGCCAGGATTGCCACGTCTCTGAGAGTGGAGCCCACACCGGCGACATCTCGTCAGAGATGCTCAAAGATGCAGGTGCCACAGCCGTTATTGTGGGGCACTCCGAACGGCGCGCCGACCACGCGGAAACCGACAGCATTGTCAAAGCCAAAGCGACGGCCGCTTACCGGTCTGGTCTGACTGCAATCATCTGCATTGGCGAAACCATCGGTCAGCGGCAAGCTGGTCTCACGCTAGAAGTCGTTGCCCGGCAGCTTGCCGGCTCACTCCCTGCTGAGGCAACACCACAAAACACAATCATCGCTTATGAACCAGTCTGGGCCATTGGCACCGGCATCACGCCGACGGCCGATGATGTTAGGGCGGTCCACGCCGAAATCCGCACACGTCTCAGCACTTTGATGGGTGAGGAGGGCGCATTGGTGCGCATCCTGTATGGCGGCTCCGTCAAACCGTCGAATGCGCAAGAACTGATGGCAGTCCCCAACGTCAACGGGGCACTTGTCGGTGGCGCCAGCCTCAAGGCGAAGGACTTCACCGGCATCATTGACGTCTACAGCCCGCGTTGAGTTGTGAGCAACGCCAAACACGGCTGCGTGAAAGTCACATACTGCCCAATCCTCACTCCGTAAGGATTGCGACACGCGTTCACGATCCCCATAGTACGGCGGTAACGCGCGTCGGCGGTGATTTGCGCTTAGGGCATCTTTTTGGTTGGGCGAATGAAAACAGCTTTCCGCGCGATAGGTCTTCTGTGCGCAGTCTTGAGCACGGCCAACGTCGCCTCAGCTGAGCAAGACGTGGTCGTGAAAGGGCTTCTATCGCCAGACCAACAGCAGCGTTTTGACACCTGTCGCGCTCAAGAAACCGAACGTGAAGTGCTTCATAAGACCGGCATCGTCGCCGACATGAACAAAGGTCCGGCCTGGGCCAAAGCCAATCTGTCAGCGCAACGCCTGAGCCAGATCCTGCGTTACATCCATCTCGACGAACAAGTGAAGTTTAGGTGTGGCGACGTGTTCGCCGAAGTCAGCGTAATTGAAGCTGAAGAGGCCGCTAAGATCGCAGCCGCCAAGGCGTTAGCAGCCCAAAAAGCCTACGAGGCGAAACGAGCCGAAATGCTGCGGAACATTCCAAATCCGGTTAGAAAACCCCAAACCCGAACCTCTAGAGCAGCAAAACGTGGTGGAATACCGCCATTGCCTGTTCGATTTCGCCGTTAAATATTGCTTCAAGGTCGGTACGCCGTTGCCACACAATGGGCGATGCATGATAGCAAGCAAAAGCGTCAAACGGGCGCTGGAAACACTCCACCGTCTCGTGTATGACCTTACGTAAATGCCCGGCGCTGAGTTTATGCGACGGCAAGAGGCTGAAATTCAGCTCTCATTTCAAACACTTCGTCGCGCCTGTAGATCGTCTCGTGCAGACGGTAGTGGCGTGTCGGTCAACAATCTTAGGAACGCCAAATGGCTACTGTGGTCCTTGTCATTCATCTGATGATCGCTGTTGCGCTCGTTGCTGTGGTGCTGCTTCAAAAGTCTGAAGGCGGCGCCTTGGGAATGGGCGGCGGTGGCAGTGGCGGCGGCGGGTTTCTAACCGGGCGCGGCACTGCAAACTTGCTGACAAGAACAACCGCGGCTTTGGCGGGGTGCTTTTTCATGACAAGCATCTTGCTCACCATTATCGCCAACAATTCCGATCGCGCCGGTTCCGTATTCGACCGCAACTCGGGGACGACGACTGAACAGTCAGCACCCGCAGAGGGCACAGGGGCCCCCGAAACAGGCGGCAGCCTGTTGGATTCGCTCAAGCTGGATTCACCAGCACCGTTGCCAAGCAGCCCACAGAACTAATCGATGACCGCGCCCAGTTGACGGATCTCAAATGCGTGCCCCTGGCACGCTGCGCGCCTCAACAGCTAAGCCAATGAACAACGGGGAACACCTTGAAAAAGGGAACTCCCAGAAGACGTGGCGTCGGTTCCAACCGGTGCCTGAACACCGAAGCCCTACCGTCAAGAAATTCACCCTATGGCCATGCCATGATCACATCATCGGTGGATGTGGCCATAAAGCCGCTACGAATCGTTCACCATTCATGTCAGACACAAAGCCCATGCAACGGTACATCTTCATTACCGGCGGCGTGGTTTCCTCACTCGGCAAGGGCCTCGCATCAGCCGCTCTCGGCGCGCTCCTCCAGGCCCGTGGCTATACAGTCCGCCTGCGGAAGCTCGACCCCTATCTCAACATCGATCCTGGCACGATGAGCCCGTATCAGCACGGCGAAGTCTTCGTGACGGATGACGGCGCTGAAACCGACCTGGACCTGGGCCACTACGAGCGCTTTACAGGCGTCCCCGCCAAAAAAACCGACAACATCACCACCGGCCGTCTCTACCAGGACATTCTCAGTAAAGAGCGCCGTGGCGATTACCTGGGCGGCACCGTTCAGGTAATCCCTCACGTAACCGATGCGATCAAAGCCTTTGTTCTGGATGGCAATGAGGATGTCGATTTCGTCCTGGTCGAAATAGGTGGAACCGTCGGCGATATCGAGGGCTTGCCGTTTTTCGAGGCCATCAGACAACTCGGCAATGAGTTGCCCCGCGGTTCCTCGATTTACATCCACCTGACGCTCGTGCCTTACATCCCATCAGCAGGCGAGTTGAAGACCAAACCAACACAACACTCGGTGAAAGAACTGCGTGGCATCGGCATACAGCCCGACATCTTGATGTGTCGCGCTGACCGTGAAATTCCTGAAAGCGAGCGCAAGAAGATCGCCCTGTTCTGTAATGTGCGGCCGGAAGCGGTGATTCAGGCGCTAGACGTCGATTCCATCTACAACGTCCCCCTCGCATACCACCATGAGCGGTTGGATGAGCAGGTCCTGGAATCATTCAACATCAAAGACGCGCCCGACCCGGATTTGTCCACGTGGGAGCGCATCTCAACACAAGTTGCCGAACCAGAAGGTGACGTCACAATCGCCATCGTCGGCAAATACACCGGCCTGAAAGACGCCTACAAATCTCTCTCCGAGGCCCTCACACACGGCGGATTTGCCAACGGAGTGGGCGTTAAAGTCCAGTGGATCGAGGCCGAAGTCTTCGAGAGCGAAGACCCCACGCCATTTCTGGAAGACGTGCACGGCATCCTCGTACCTGGCGGCTTCGGCGAACGGGGAGCCGAGGGCAAGATCTTGGCCGCCCGCTTTGCCCGCATGCGGAAAGTCCCATACTTTGGGATTTGTTTTGGAATGCAGATGGCGACACTTGAAGTAGCCCGAGCCGGTGGTCTTGAAAAAGCGGCTTCCACGGAATTCGGGCCAACAGATGAGCCAGTGGTCGGCCTCATGACGGAATGGATGGAGGCCGGTGAACTGACCCGTCGTAACGCCAGTGGCGATCTCGGCGGAACAATGCGGTTGGGTGCATTTGAGGCCAAGCTTGCACCTGATAGCCATGTCGCCCGGATTTACAACACGTCGGATATCTCGGAGCGTCATCGACACCGCTTCGAGGTCAACATGCGATATCGTCAGCAGCTAGAAGACGCCGGTCTGACGTTCTCGGGTGTGTCACCAGATGGCTTGTTGCCCGAAATTGTCGAGATCAAAGACCACCCTTGGTTTATTGGCGTTCAGTTCCACCCCGAACTGAAATCACGCCCGTTCGAGCCACATCCGCTGTTCTCAAGCTTCATTGCAGCAGCAGTTGAACAAAGCCGTCTGGTTTGATGGGAGGCGCGTCCAGCTCAAGAAGTGTCTCAGCTGAACAACCGGCCAATGAGCGACTTGGGCTTGGCTTTCTTGTCGAACAACCCGAGGCCAGCAGGCTTGTGATAATGGCGCGCGGCCGTGACGAACCGCAGTCCGGCGCGTGAACCTGCCTTCCACACCACTCGGCAGTCGAACTCCACGTTTTCAATCGGAATGTACACGGAGACGCGATCAGGCAACCGGTTGGCGCTGGCTGCAAGGCCACGCATCTCGATCAACAGACCGGTCGACGACGTGTCACGCACAAAACACGGTAAAGACGACTTTTCTGTCTTAGCCGTCACGTAGGCTGCAAGCTTGCGCTGCCGCCGTGGCGCGAACCGTTTCTCACCGGCCCACTTTGGTGCAGATCGTGGCTTCGCAAACTCGCGCTGCCCCATGCCACCCGCAAAGCGCGCACTCCCGCCTGCAAAACCACCCTGCCCAATTGCCATACCGAGATCCCAACGTCCAATTGCTCATTGGACAGAGGATACCGCGACAACGTGAACGAACAGATGCAATAGTCCTTCGAATTTATCGTAATAGCTGACCATCGCGCGATGCTTCCGGTCCAACCACCCACCTGCCATGTCGCAAAGAAACCGCCGGAAAGCCTCAGGCCCACCGGCGGCATCGAAGTAAGCGAGTGATGAGCGCAGCCTTCAGTAGGTGCCCGAAGCGAATGCACTGTTGACGGAGCTAACCCGCTGCTTTGGCGCCTTTTTAGGCTTCTTGGCTACGTAGTACTTCTTTTTGGCCTTGTAGGACTTTTTCTTCGCGTACTTCTTTTTCTTCGAGGACTTAGACGCATAGCGCTTCTTCGAAGACTTACCGACGTACTTTTTCTTGCTCTTCGACCGTTTGGCATAACGGCTCTTGCCAACCGGCCGCCCCTTTGCGTTCACGCAATGGTGGAAGCGGACCCGTGACCCGTTATCGATGTGAATGTGGTGCATACCGCACGAATAGGTGCCAACACCGCCGGAGTGGGTCTTCTTCAACCACGCCACGACCTGGCGATACTTTCCCTTTGGCGGATGAAAGTCGGCTGCACGGCATGATGCATGCAAACTGCGTTTGCCAGACCCGGCAATGCGCGCGCCTGGGCGATGGGTGGAAATAACTCTAACTGGTCCAAACTTACTGCGGATTTGAGCCAGCTTGGATTTGATCGAACCAGGCAGGCACCCGGTCCCCGCGGCCTCAGCAGATGTTGGCCCGCCAAATGCAAATGCACCTAGCGTAAGGGCCAGTGCGAGTGCCCAACGCACTGTACTGAACATAGGCTTCATTCGTTTGCGCTCCTGAAAGTCAAAGTTGGTGTTGCTCTTTCCCTCGGGCCAGCGCGTAGCGGCTGTCCGACGAGCAACCTGCGCGCCTTAAGGTGTTATGGGCTGGGGTGAAACCATGGGCGTCAAATGTGACGCAGCGTGCAGTATTGGAGGGCCAATTTTCTTTGTGTTGGAATGAAATCTATTCAAGTGAACCAATAAAAAAGACCACGTAGCAGTATTAAAAGTGCGGCGATGCGGTTGTTCGAAATTTAACCGGGTTGCGCCCAGAAGAAAAACACATCGTTAACGTGCTTAGACGAACCGACAGCGGTTAGAGTATTTGGCCAATAATACAGTGCAAAACGCGAACTCTCGTTGGGTCGTAAACTGACCTCATGTCACTTCGACGCATGCG
>JBCBRD010000015.1:0-27317 GCA_039819885.1 Pseudomonadota bacterium | reverse complement strand
ATCGCGATCCCGCAATTGGATTGATCAAACAATGACACGTGGGTCTCCGAGACGCCTTCAGGCAGCGTTGACCTGTCCACGCTAAAGCCATGGTTCATCGACGTGATCTCGACCTTGCCGGTCGTATGATCTTGAACCGGATGGTTCGCGCCATGGTGGCCTTGCAGCATTTTTTGCGTCTTGGCACCGGCCGCCAAAGCCAGCATTTGGTGGCCTAGGCATATTCCGAACATCGGTACATTGGCCTCTAGCAATTTCTTGATTTCAGGCACTGCATAGGTGCCGGTAGCGGCTGGGTCGCCAGGCCCGTTCGAAAGAAAAATGCCATCTGGATTGCGGGCCAGAATGTCTTCGGCGCTTTCGCTGGCTGGTACAACGGTGACCTTGCATCCGGCATTGGCCAGGCATCTGAGAATATTGCGTTTCAAGCCGAAGTCGATTGCGACGACGTGGAACTCGGGCGCGGTTTGCTGCTTAAAGCCATCCGGCCAGGCCCAGCGCATTTCATCCCAGGTGTAAGATTGTCCGCTCGTGACATCGGGGACCAAATCTGTTCCCTCTAGGCCCGTCCACTCAACGGCCTTAGCCTTGAGAGCTTCAATATCGAATTGACCGGCTTCATCATGCGCGATCACGGCATTGACCATGCCCTTTTCGCGGATACGGGCCGTCAAAGCACGCGTGTCGACACCGGAAATACCAACAATCCCGCGTGCTTTCAGCCACTCATCGAAATGCAGGCCGGAACGGTAGTTAGACGGGTCGCTAATTGATGCGCGCAGGACGCAGCCACGGACACCTGAGCGGGTGGCGAGATTTGATGTCTCGCTATCATCGTCATTGACGCCAACGTTTCCGACATGTGGGAACGTGAATGTGATGATCTGTCCGGCATAAGAGGGATCGGTCAAAATCTCTTGATACCCAGTCATGGCAGTATTGAAGCACACTTCGCCGACAGCCGAGCCGGGCGCACCGACACCATGACCCGACAAAACCGTTCCATCAGCGAGAACGAGTACAGCCGTTGGCACGCGTTCGGCCCATGGATCACCTGATCTGTCCTGGAATGCTGCCGGACTGCCTGCAGGTGTTCCCGCGCTGCCCTGCGATGGAAGCTCGCTCATTGGTGGTTCTCGCTTGTCAAAAGATGTCGTGATGCGCATTTGCGTGAGGCATGCGCAAACGGCGCTGAACCTATGTCGAAAACGATTGAATGGGAATGCCCCGGGTGGGCATGTCACAGAACCTTTTTGGCAGCAGCTTACCAAGCAGGGCCTTGCTGGCACGCCATGGCGGCACTAAACCCTTGCCATTAACCATGGAGACCGACATGCGCGATCAACTTAACGCCGCAATCAAAGATGCCATGAAGTCGGGCCAGAAGGCGCGGCTTCTCACGCTCCGGCTCATCAATGCAGCGATCAAAGACCGCGATATCGCAGCCCGTGTTGATGAAAAAGGTGCCGCAACCGGCAAAGACCGCGTTGAGGATCAAGATATCCTCGCGTTGTTACAGAAAATGATCAAACAACGCCGTGATTCCATCGCGTCCTACCAAACGGGTGGGCGCGAAGACCTTGCCGAAAAGGAGGCCGCTGAAATCGTCATCATTGAGGAATTTCTGCCCGAGCAGATGGACGAGGCCGCGACGCGTGAGGCGGTCGAGAAGGCGATTGAAGAACTTGGCTGCGGTGGTCTCAAGGACATGGGTAAAACCATGGCTCACCTTAAGGAACGCTATGCGGGCCAGATGGATTTTTCTAAAGCCAGCGGCATTGCCAAGGACGCTTTGAAGTAGCCCAGAAGCTGTGGATATCGTTCACAACTTAGGGCGGTGATGCTTCAGCGCATGATTTGACTGAGGCCTCCGGGCGAATCACGACACCATTGCATTTGAGATACACAGGGTCGGCACGTTGGGTGCGGGCTCATCTATTGTTTGGCTGCACGCATTGTTCCATTGCGTGCTTGCTTTCATTTTTTGGCTTGGTGCATGCGCTATCCGCCATCGTTGCTTGATGAAATACGCGCACGCCTCCCCGTCAGCTCGGTGGTGGGGCGCAGCGTCCCTTTGAAGCGCAAGGGGCGTGAATTTGCGGGCCTTTCGCCCTTCAAGGACGAGAAAACACCCTCATTTTTTGTCAATGATCAGAAGGGTTTCTACCACTGCTTTGCGTCTGGCGAGCATGGAGACATCTTCAAGTTCTTGATGACGACGCAGGGACTTTCGTTCCCCGAGGCTGTGACAAAACTTGCTGAAGAAGCCGGCGTCCAACTGCCCAAACTGGAGCGGGTTGATCCCAAAGTCGAAGAACAACGGGACCGCTGGTATCGGCTCCTGGATGCAACGGCGCAGTTCTTCGTGTCGGCGCTCTACAGTGCGCAGGGGCGGCATTGCCTGAGTTATCTGGAAGGCAAGCGTGGTCTGTCTTCAGCGACGCTTGAGACGTTCCAAATCGGTTTTGCCCCAAATTCAAGAACGGCGCTTAAAGAGCACCTACGATCACACGGCTTTAATGAAGCTGAGATGGCAACAATGGGCGTGCTCATCGCCGGTGATGATATTCCTCAGCCCTATGATCGGTTTCGCAATCGCGCGATCTTTCCGATCCACGACATAAAGGGACGAGTGATTGCGTTTGGTGGGCGCGCGTTGGCGGATGACCAGCCGGCCAAGTATCTCAATTCACCCGAAACGCCACTGTTTCACAAGGGCCATCAGCTTTACAATGCGCATCGCGCTCGAAAGGCTTCTTATGACAACCGGCGCATCCTGGTCGTGGAAGGCTACATGGATGTGGTCGCGCTTGCCCAGGCAGGGATAACCGAAGCCGTCGCTCCCTTGGGGACGGCTCTAACGGAAAACCAGATCAAGCTGCTCTGGCGATACACCGACGAACCAACACTTTGCTTCGATGGCGACAGTGCTGGTCGGAAGGCGGCGCACCGGGCAATCGATACCGCCATGCATATGCTGGCACCTGGACACAGTCTGAAGTTTGCGTTCCTTTCAGATGGTCAGGACCCGGACGACCTCATTAGAGAAGGTGGAACAAGGGCCATCGAGGCAACGATCGCGGCTGCTAAGCCGTTCGCAGATATCATGTTTGAGCGGGAATGGGGGACGGGAACCTGGAATACGCCTGAGCGGCGCGCGCAACTTGAACGGCAGCTCGGAACACTGATTGCGAGGATTGAAAACCAAGACGTTCGCAACCATTACCAGAGCAACATCCGAAATCGGCTGTATGAGGCTTGGTCAAACGCTCGGCGTGCCAAACCGAAGGGTTCTAGCCAGGCAAACTTGGCAAGGGCTGGCGCCCGCGGGTTTACAGGCTCTACTCCCTCACGCCAGCAGAATGGTGCCCAGAATGGCAGAGCGAGAACGCCGTGGCTTGAACCTCAACGCACATCGAGCCTGAAACATAGCCGACTGGTTGCAGGAGCGGCGGCCCAACCGTCTATGCGTGAGACGCTTTTGATCAAGGCGTTGTTGAACCATCCCTGGCTGATTGATGAGTACTCAGAAGACATCGCGCGTCTCGAAATCACATCACCCCGGCTCAGAAACTTAAAAAATGCCATCCTTTCTGCCCATGGTGCGCAGATTTCACTTGACAGCCCCACCTTGCGTTCACATCTCAATCATCTGGGATTAAACTCGGATCTCGAATTCGTCGACAAGGCAGCAACTCACCGGTGCGACCGGTTTGCTGAGCCACACACCGAGCCCCAAGACGTCGAATTTGGTTGGAGCCACGCATTTAAGTTGCATGAGCGTCAGTCAAGCTTGCGAAGTGCATTGGCTACGGCTGAGCGTGCCTGGCACGAAGACAAGGACGAGGCAGCATTCGCGCGAATACAGGAATTGCAGTCTGAGTTGGCCGAAGCGTCTGCTTCGGAAGACTGGGGTCTTTAATCGAGACCGAATTTGGATCGGGCCAAGCATAGGGCGTTTGGGCTGGCCAGAAACAGCAAGGGAACTGTGACACACGCTTTCGGCCCGAACTGAGCTGAAAGCACACATTCAACGTCGAAACCTGACAATCGAGCCGGTTAAGCCAGCGGGCAAACGGCGTCCATACCGGGCGCGACAAAACCGGAGAGCCTAGGGTTTCTTCAATCGTAGAACGTTCGCCATGGATTTGGCGCAGACGAACGCGCGCGTTGTATCTGGCCGTTTTGTGCGGAAACGGACCAGATGGATAATGCTGCGGTTGCTTGCGCTTTGGTTTGCTGGACACGAAAGCGTGTGCGGATTGCCATGGCGGCCTAAACTTCTGAACGGATTGGAAAACAATGGCAAAAGCACAGGCAAAAGAGGCAGCAGGCGGCGATCAGGCCGAGCGGGACGCGCCGCTTCTTGATATGTCAGACAGCGCGGTTAAGCGCTTTATCAAAGCTGGCAAGGCACGTGGGTATGTCACTTACGAAGAACTGAATACTGTACTTCCCTCTGAGGAAGTCTCTTCCGACCAGATTGAGGATCTGTATTCGACGCTCTCTGACATGGGCATCAACGTTGTTGAGTCCGAAGAAGAGGGTGACGAGGACGGCGAAGAGAGCGACGCGGAACCCGTTGATCAGGCGGGTAGCGGGACGCGCGCCGTCACCACCCAAAACAACGTTCCGACGACGACCCCAGCGAAATCTGAGCCGTCTGAACGAACAGATGACCCTGTCCGTATGTATCTGCGTGAGATGGGATCGGTCGAGTTGTTGTCGCGCGAAGGCGAAATCGCCATCGCTAAACGCATTGAAGCTGGCCGCGAAGCAATGATCGCCGGGCTCTGCGAAAGCCCGTTGACCTTCCAGGCCATCATCATCTGGCGCGACGAACTCAATGATGGTCGGATTTTGCTGCGCGACATCATCGATCTTGAAGCAACGTATGAGGGACCGGAGGCCAAGCAGGCGCCACCTGTCAATCCTGCGTTGCAAGCTGGCAGCCCGGAAGCCGCAGCAGTGGGCGGTACAGCGCCTGCACCTGGTGGTGAAGCGCCGGCAGTGGCAGCCCCTGCTGGCGAGACCGCTGAGGGCCAAACCGAAGGCAATAGTGACAGCGACGACGATGATGATGATGAGTACGAAAATGCTCTATCGCTTGCCGCAATGGAGGCTGAGCTCAAGCCGAAGGTTCTTGAGACCTTCGACAACATCGCTGCGAACTATAAAAAGCTGCGCAAGCAACAAGATAAGAAGATCGAGCAGCAGCTTGCAGGTGAGACCGGCACGCGCCAGCAGCAAAAGGCTTACGACAAGCTTCGCGATGAGATCGTCGCTGAAGTGAAGAGCTTGTCTTTGAACAACAACCGGATCGAAAGCCTCGTCGAACAGCTCTACGCCATCAACAAGCGGCTTATCCAGCTCGAAGGGCGTCTCATGCGTCTGGGGGATAGCTACGGCGTTCCACGGCAGGCCTTCATTGACGAATACTTCGGGAACGAACTGGACCAAACTTGGTTGGACCGGGTTTCAAAGCTCAACAAGAAATGGGCGTCTTTTATTGACGGCGATCGTAGTCAAATTGGGCAGATCCGCGGTGAGATCCATGAGCTTGCAACGGAAACGGGACTTGAGATTCCTGAGTTCCGCCGGATTGTGCGCGCCGTGCAGAAGGGTGAACGCGAAGCCCGTCAAGCCAAGAAGGAAATGGTCGAGGCAAACCTGCGTCTCGTGATTTCGATTGCAAAGAAGTACACAAACCGTGGGCTGCAGTTCCTGGATTTGATCCAGGAGGGCAACATCGGTCTGATGAAAGCGGTCGACAAGTTCGAGTATCGGCGTGGGTACAAGTTTTCGACTTACGCGACATGGTGGATCCGGCAGGCGATCACACGCTCGATTGCGGACCAAGCACGCACCATCCGTATCCCGGTCCACATGATCGAGACGATCAACAAGATCGTGCGGACATCACGTCAGATGCTGCATGAGATCGGTCGTGAGCCGACACCGGAAGAGCTGGCGGAAAAGCTCGCGATGCCTCTTGAAAAGGTTCGCAAGGTTCTCAAGATCGCGAAAGAACCCATTTCGCTTGAGACGCCGATCGGGGACGAAGAAGATAGCCATTTGGGCGACTTCATTGAGGACCGTAATGCGGTCCTGCCAATCGATGCGGCCATTCAGTCGAACCTGCGTGAGACCACCACCCGCGTGCTTGCGTCGTTGACGCCTCGTGAGGAGCGTGTCCTGCGGATGCGGTTTGGGATCGGCATGAACACCGACCATACGCTTGAAGAGGTCGGCCAGCAGTTCTCGGTCACGCGCGAACGTATTCGACAGATCGAAGCCAAGGCGTTACGCAAGCTTAAGCACCCAAGCCGGTCACGCAAACTGCGTTCATTCTTGGATAGCTAATTAGCTCTGGTACTTTTGAAAAACCAAATAAAAGGGCGACTTGTGCGCCCTTTCTTTTTGAATGCGTCTTGTTCCAGGTCAGGAAACGCTCAGCCAGCGGCGGCTGAGCATTTCACACCCCTACTCCTATTTTGCGCGGACGCTGACGGAGACACGACGGTTCATTGCGCGGCCTTCAGCTGTATCGTTTGAGGCGATTGGGTGCTGGTCGCCGTATCCCTCGCTGGCCAGGCGCGAAGCATCAATGCCAAGCTCAACCAGTTTCGCTTCGACTGTTTTTGCACGGTCACCTGACACCTGCCGGTTGATGTCCGGGTTACCCGTGTTGTCGGTATAACCACCGATTTTCAAACTGACTGCCGGGTACGCTTTCATGATTTCGTAGATGTTCTGGACCTGAGCCATTGAGTCTTCGGTTAGGTCGGCAGACCCGGTCTTGAAGTTCAAGCGGTCAAAATCAAACCAAACCTTCTTATCGATTGCTTGTGAGGCATCCGTGATGAAGCCAACGAGCTTTGTTTCGACCCCATCGGGCGCGAAATCCAATTTGACGCCACTTGGGAGATTGCCATCAAAGGCGGTTGTCGTTGCAGCTGAGGCAGCAGCCGCTTCTTCGGCGGCTTTGGCTTGTGCGGCTGCGGCTTCTTCAGCAGCTTTTGCTTCGGCTGCAGCCTTCGCATCCGCCGCGGCCTTGGCTTCTGCAGCGGCAGCCTCTTCAGCGGCTTTTGCTTCGGCCGCAGCCTTCGCATCCGCTGCGGCCTTGGCTTCTGCAGCGGCAGCCTCTTCAGCGGCTTTTGCCTCTGCGGCAGCTTTGGCTTCAGCGTCAGCGGCGGCTTTTGCAGCGGCCTCTGCCTCAGCAGCCGCCTTCTTTTCTGCCTCTGCTTTCGCTGCGGCAGCGCCATCATCCCAAATAGCCGGCACCTGATTGAAGCCGAGCCCTGAGTTCGGAGACAGGACGTAGTAGAGAAGTCCTAGGCTGAGCAGCAGAAACAGAATGTAGCCAGGCCAATCCATCGTTGCCCACGCGGATCGTTTTTGTTCGGGCTTTTGAGTGTTTACCGACATCTTGAAACTCCTGGTCTCTGCGGCTCCAGTCACAACCATATCGTTCCACACGTAACCAGAACGGTGACGAAGCTTAATGCGACATTGCTAATGTTTCGACTTCCCCTCAAGCGCGGCTGACGCGCTTTGCGTTGTTCCTTAGAGTTCGATTTCATAGAGAGCAAGACACGCGCGAATTGGCCGCAGTGCTTATTATTTCAGCAACGATGCTTTCAAATAGAGTACCAAGCCCGCGTGGTTCTTGAACAGGTCGCACGAACAATGGCTTGGGTTTGAACTCAATGATTAAATGCCACTCAACCAACAACAACGCTGACCTGAGATCTTTGAATAAATCGCGTGCTCTTTTCGAAAACAATCTCGCGATCGGAGATCGTTTGCGGAAACCTTGTCTTGGGTTTCGGTTTCAGCCGGGAAGGTTTTGAGCCGGGTGAAACGTTGTTTTGCGAATAGGATTGATGGCTCATGCACCACCAGCACATTCTTCGTGTGAAGACGCGAGGTCCGGGCCTTTACGAGTTCACAAAGGCCGCAGATGGTTTTGTCCGGCAGACCAACCGACAGGCTGACCAAGGACACGCCACCCGTCCCGGTTTGTTGACCGTCTTTGTTCGCCACACGTCTTGTTCGGTTTTGGTTCAGGAGAATGCTGACCCCGACGTCATGCGAGACTTGGAGGCCTACTTCTCTCGCTTGGTGCCGTCGGCCGATGATCCCTCAATGACCTATCTGGTTCACCGGGCGGAAGGCCCTGATGATATGCCTGCACATATAAAGACTGCGTTGACCCAGACGTCGATTGGGATACCGACCAACGATGGGCAATTGATGCTTGGCACTTGGCAGGGCCTGTTTCTCTACGAACACCGGGCGGCGCCGCATACGCGCGAGGTTGTCCTGCATCTGTCCGCCTAACCTAACGTCAGCACGACAACCTCTGTCTTGTTCGTCGTCGTAAGACGGATCAGCTTTTACAGAACGTCGCGGTGCCGACGCACTTTGTGCCGGCCGAAGCTGGAGAGCACTTATATTTTTGTTTGGTGATTGTGTAGCCTGGTACTGAACCGCTTGCAACAAATGCCGGCCACAACCCCCAGCTCACAGACTGCACCATCGTTTCAAGCGCAAACCACTTGGCAGACTTCTCATCTGTTGATGTAGCCTCTGCCGCTTTCGTTACACAGCCAGCGTGAGCAGCAGTCGCACTCATGGCCATACAGGCTGCGCCGATTAACCCCAAAGTCGCCGATGTTCGTGTACGCATTTCGCACTCCAATTCTTTATGCCGGACTTTGCTCAAGTCTCGCTTCAAGTCGCGGAGACAGGGTTTGCGCAACATGCTTTGGAGGTCAATTCAACACCGGTTACTCAAAGTGTAATAGCGAGATCGGCGTGGCTAATCGGCAAGCCTAAAATAGGAGTTCGCATTGGAGTACTCAACTCGAGCTTATGGGTTAGGATATTCGGCGACAGCGCTACAGATTTCTTCGATTGGTCGATGTGCGATGCCCTTGTCGAACGTTGCGACCACGGAACTTTTAAGAGGCTCATCCATCGCCTTTCGAATGCGCCCAAGCGCGATGGGAGGGGCCACCACCACAAGAGATTTGAACTTTTGGTTGGCGCGGTCTGCCAGCAGGCCATCAATCTGTTCAGATAAAAAGCGCTCTTCTTCTCGCTCGTGAAGATCAGGGGCCTCCATACCGGAACGATGCGGTGAAGAAGCATCCGGCATACGGCCAGGGCGGTCACGACCAAGTTCGCGCGTGGGTGGCGTGATGAGCTTCGCGCTGCGCACAACGCGTAAATTCGGTGTCATCGGTGTGCCTTGGTTTTCCAGAATGAGCGCCTTGCTCCCATCTGCTACGAAAACCCAAGTGTCTTTTTTTATTTTCATCTCGCCACTCCCTGCCTCGTTAGCCAAGACCACCGATGTGTCCTGAGGTCTTGTATCTGGGGCGCATTTTCTAACGCTCAAGACCTTGAAAATCCGAGTTCAAACAAACGAGCACGGCAAATGCTCTTAGGATTGATGAGGGTCAAGTGTCGCCAGACCAGCCGTCAGGCCGCAGGTATGGGTCATTTTGGCTTGCGCTGCCCGATGTGTTGTTCGCCTCGGGCAGCGGCTAGCTCGATTTGTTTCTGCCGCGATGCGGCGCGGTCTTTCTTTGCCTGATCAGCATCACGCTCACAGTCGGGACATGGTTTAGATGCATATCCTCCTCCAGCTTTTTCTGTTTTGACGGGTCGCCGACAAATTGCGCACAATTGAAGCGGGCCAGGTTCAAGCCCGTGTCCGACGCTAACGCGCCGGTCAAAAACGAAGCATTCGCCTTGCCAGAGACTTTCTGCGGCCGGGATGCGTTCCAAGTACTTAAGAATGCCGCCCTTCAGATGGTAGACATCATCGTGGCCAAGCTCTTTCAAAAATGCGGTTGCCTTCTCGCACCTGATCCCCCCCGTGCAGAACATCGCGATCTTGGTATTTGAGCCTGGTTTGAGATTGTCCTTGGCCCACTGAGGGAACTCCCGAAATGTCTTGGTTTTGGGATCGACCGCACCTTCAAACGTTCCAATCTCAACCTCGTAGTCATTCCGCGTATCGACGACGACCACATCTTCGCGCGCGATCAAATCATTCCAATCTTCGGCTTGGATGTAGGTTCCCACGGTCTTCAACGGATCGATGCCTGGTTGTCCCATGGTCACGATTTCCTGCTTTAACCTGACCTTCAATCGCGTGAACGGGTTTTCGAGTGCAGCACTCTCTTTGACTTCAAGATCTGCAAAGCCCGGAAAGTCACGGACATGAGCAAGAACGCGATCAATACCCTGGCGCGAACCGGCAATGGTTCCGTTAATGCCCTCGCTTGCGAGCAGTAGCGTTCCCTGCACACCTTGAGAGCATGCCAGTTTCGCCAGCTCTTTTTGTCTTTCCGCATAGTCGGGCAAAGGCGCAAAGCGATACAGGGCTGCGACCACCACGGTTTGGGACTTGAGTGATACGGCCTGGGCCGCGCCTGGCTGGGAGGATTCCGGTACCGTCATTGGTTTGGCGACACCCAACTTTGGTTCTTGTTTAATACTCACTAGTGCTCGGCGTGCTTAGGTTATTCCGCTGCAGCATGTTAGCACGCGGCTGAAGGGGCTTACAAAGTTTGCACACGCAGATTTGCACGAACGCCTGAGCCTGATAAAACTTGCTTCGACACATGGTGCTGTTCCATTTACCGAAAAACCAAGGGCTTTCAAGAATGTCTTCCGCAGCAGAAGCTGACAATTTTAGTACTGCACGCCGCGTCGCCGCCGCGCTCGTCCGAGAGTATTGCGAGGCATGGAACGCCGGGGATGCTGAAAAGCTTCTCAGTCTTGTTGACGATGATCTCATCCATGACGTCAATCAAGGGGAGCGGCGCGAAGGCAAGGAGCGTTTTAAGGCTTTTCAGGCTCGCATGGCCCACCACTACAAGGAAACGCTGGTCGAGCCCGTCGTTATGGTTGCGCGCAACGGGGAACGGGCTGCGTTGGAGTACAATATCGAGGGTGTTTACCTCGACACGGAACAGGGTTTGCCAACCGCGAACAAACAAACATATGCCCTGCCAGGCGGAACGTTCTTTGCCATCAAAGATGGCAAGATTTCGCGGATCAGCACCTACTTCAATATGACGGACTGGATCACCCAGATTGCTAGCTGAAGCGCGGGCAACATAGCCTGCCGTTCGCCCAAGTCCGATCATCATCACCACAGAGGAGCAAGCGTCCATGCTTTTGACGCTTCTGAAATGCAAGCTGCATCGTGCCGTTGTAACGGAGTGCGATCTCAACTACGAGGGTTCGATCTCGATTGACCTGGACCTGATTGAAGCTGCTGGGCTGTTGATCAATGAACGGGTCGAGATTTTCAATATTGATACTGGTGGCCGGTTTGCGACCTATGTCATCGAAGGGGAACGTGGATCGCGGGTCATTGGGCTAAACGGTGCAGCCGCGCGGTTGGCTTGTATCGGCGACAAACTCATCATTGTCTCCTATGCCGACATGACACCCGAAGAAGCAAAAACGCACGAGCCCGTTGTCGTCGTCTGCGGGCCGGATAACTCGATCGCATAGACGCATTGAGGGTGTGCGCTGTCATTGCTTGAGGTCGTATTTGCCAGGAAATGTCACGCGCTCGCTTTGTGAGCGAGGCTTAGCCTTGTTCAAACCAACCACGACGTGGCCGACAATGAACCTGATGCGGCGTTCGCATTCGGCGGGATCAAACGGGCCCAGTTTTGCATCCAGTGAGAGAAGTACGATGCCGTGCACCGAGGCGAAGAGTGCATGGGCAGCATCCGCTCGCGCCTGCGGGTCCTCGATTGCGAGTTCAAGCTGGGTTTCAATCAGCGCAAGAAGCCGCCGCCGATCTTCAACGTAGCTTTCGTCAAGCGTGCGCGCATCGGGAAGGCGGTGTTCGAAAACCGCGCGCCACCGCAGTTGATTGACGGTGGCAAAATCAAGGTAAGCTACAGCAAGTGTGTTCAGGCGGGTTTCAAGGTCAGCGTCCGATGCACGCCGGGCTGCGGTGACGAGAACAGCACCTAGTTCTTGCAGCGTGTGGGCATTGGTCTGGAGGATGAGACCATGGATGTCGCCGAAGATATTGTAGAGCGTGCCAATCGAGCACTCGGCGTCCTGTGAAACTCGCCGGGCTTGGAGGGCACCCAGCCCTTCTTTGGTTACGATCGTGTTGGCTGCAAAGAGCAAACGCTCTCGTGTGCGGTCCCGATACCTTTCATCATCTGCGCCGGCCATCGGCGGTCATCCTCTCGTTGATCAGGATCGTTACGGGTTGTGTACCACAACGCGCACCGCTGTAAGAGGCTGGAACGGCGCCGGAGTCTATTGAGATGGGCTCAGAAACAAAGCTGACACACTGCCTTTTGGGCATGCGTGTTCTGTCCCCCTGCTTATCTCGACTTACTCGAGCGCTTCCCTGTTCTTGGGGAGGTTGGCGGTGGGGCGGTTGAACCTCGGAGGTTCAACTCGATGGTGTACTTCTCGCTGCGATCCATCTTGGCATTTGGCCATTCCAGCATTTCGACCAAAACGTCGGCTGCATGACGGCCGATCCAGCGGGCTGGAATGCGCAATGTCGTCAGGCCCGGTTCAAAGGCCGATGACCCTCGAAAGTCTCCGATCCCGATAATCGAAAGCGACTTAGGAATCGGTACACCCAGAGCCATAGCGGCGAAAAAGGCTCCCTGTGCGATAACATCGTTGGTTGCGAAGATGGCGGTTGGAGCGGGTTTTTCTGCGAGGGCTGCCATGACCAAATCTTTGCTGGCCTGAAGATCATACGGGCAGACGACCCGACGATGCGCTGGGATCTCGAAGCCTGCATCCTTAGCCGCGGCGATTGCTCCAAGTCTGCGGTCGGCGGCTCGATCATTGGCTTTCGATTCTGCAAAGACTGTAAGGATGTCTTGGTGACCAAGCTCTAAGAGATGTTGCATTGCCATTCGTCCTGCATCTCGGTTGTCGACCCCGATGCAGGGGAGGGACTGGCGCGTGCGATAGTTCCAGACCATGACTGCTGGCACTTGCGATTGTGTAAGCTGCTGCATGGTTGCCTCAGTGTGCTCCAAACCAACCAGAGCGATCCCGTCGATCCGGCCGACGAGGAGACTTTCAACTAAGACCGCTTCGCGGGCGAGATCGTAATTGTGGGCTGCAACCAACATGGTGCGTGCGTTTCGAAATAGCGCCATGGAAAACGCCTGGATCATCTCTGAGAAAATCGCGTTGTCGATGGTAGGAACGATCAACCCAATTGTGCCACTGCGTTGACCAGAAAGCTGGCGAGCGGCGTGAGGTTTGTAACCTAGCTCGAGGACAGCTTCCTCAATCCGCGCCTTGGTCTGAGGACTCACGATGCCGGGAGAATTGTGGAACCGGGACACGGTGGCGGGCGATACACCCGCCTTGGCAGCAACATCTGTAATGCTGGGCAATCCCGCTCTGAGTACTCGGCGTGCCATCGTCTGATCTCGGAATTTATTAGAACCAATGTTGGGACGTTAAGGCATCGCTTCGATCAATGAAACATTTTCAGAGACCGAACATCTGAATGGCATATTCGGGATGCCGGGTTCGCAGCCGACCGTCGACTGGTTGGAGCTTTAGCGCGAGTTTCGCCAACGTCTCTTACGCTCCAAATAATTGATATTACGCGACAACACGCTGGGTAAGGCTGAGATGAGCTAAGGACTTTCTGTCCGCACGGTCGCACACAATGTTGCGACGCATGATAAATAGTTCATGAAAATAATTGCAGGAGTTTTTTCATCGTTGCCATCTGATGTCGACTTTAGTGCTGCCTGCGCTCTCGGCGGCATGTCGTGGTCATTCGCACCTGCAGCCAACAAGTGAGATCGTTCCGAATGGAATTTCTTCAGCACTTTGGCCCGGTCTTTGCGCTGACATCCATGGCTATTCTGTGCGGCGGCACGATTGGTGGACTGCTGCTTGGTGCAACACCGGGCTTATCACCTACGATGGCCGTTGCCCTGCTGATCCCATTCACGTTTCATATGACACCGATCCACGGTCTGATGCTGCTCGGTGCGGCCTACACAGCCACTGTCGCTGGCGGAGCAATCAGTGCCATTCTGCTGAAAATTCCTGGTGCGCCTGCAAACATTGCGACCGCGTTGGACGGCAACGCGATGGCCAAGAGGGGTGAAGGAGCGAAGGCGCTTCAGATCTGCTTTATCTCGTCATTCATTGGCGGGGTCATTGGGATCTTCATTCTCATTTTTCTCACCCCGGTGTTGGCCAAGTGGGCGCTGGGCTTTGGTCCCTCGCATCTGTTTTGGATTGCAATACTCGGCGTGACGATTATCGGCTCATTGGATTCCAAATCCGTGGTGAAGGGTCTGCTGGCCGGTGCGGTTGGTTTGTGGATCGCAATGATCGGATACGATTCTATCCAGGGCGTTGAGCGGTTCATTTTCTCCGAACACCTGGAAGGTGGCGTCCACATCATCGCGGCGTTGATCGGGCTGTTTGCCATTCCGCAAGTTATCGAAATGCTGGAGAGCGGACGAACGCATCGGGTTGCGGATGTCGTCAAGGTTCAGCCGCACAGTGTCTTGAAGGCGGCAGCGGAGACGCTTTCCAAATGGGTTGCCCTGACGATTGGCAGTGTTGTCGGGGCCATTGTTGGATTGATTCCTGGCGCTGGTGGGCAAATTGCCGGGTTAGTTGCCTACGATCAGACACGGCGCTTCTCGCCCAACGGTGACAAATTTGGAACCGGACAGAGCGAAGGCGTTATTGCTGCGGAAACGGCCAATAATGCGATGGTCGGCCCGTCGCTTGTTCCGCTTTTGACATTGTCGGTGCCTGGTAGTCCGACCGCGGCTGTACTGCTTGGCGGCCTGCTCATTCACGGGATCTTTCCTGGGCCGAACTTGTTCGTCGATCATGCTGAAGTGGCGTGGGCGTTTATCAATTCACTGCTGGTCGGTCAGTTGCTGATGTTGATTTTCGGGCTCTACCTTGCTGGTTTTGCCGCCCATGTTGTCGGGGCGGGTGATTGGGGAGCTGAGAGTTATGATTTTAAACAACGCTGGGAATCCGTCCGTTCGCGCGGCGAGCGGTGTCCTGCCGAAGGCGAGCAAAGAAGGTGTGCAAGCAGGCAGTGGTGGGTCGCCCGAGGCGAGCAATAAAAGTGCGCCGGACGCCAACTTGGACCCAGCCGTTTTGGAGAAAATCGCCCAGGTGCGGACCAAGCTGCACGAGACCTTCGGCAAGGTCGTGCTCGCGATGAAGACCGTCCCGCGTTACCGCAATTTGTCCGTGTCGGAACTGGGCACCTTCGTGCTCGATCCGCTGATGCGTGACCGCGTGGCGATTGCCTCATCGGCAAAAGAGGGTGCACCGGTTGAAGGCACCCTGTCGGGCATCGCCATCTGGGCGAGCGTGTCCGAAGAGGTCGACGCCAAAATCCGCGAGCAGATCAAAGCGGGCACATTTCGGGTGCGCCTGAAGCCGGACGACTGGACCAGCGGCAACATCAACTGGCTCCTCGACGTCGTCGCCCCCAACCAGCGTCTAACAACGGCTGTGATCGCGAATTTTAGGCAAGTCTTGCCGAAGGCGAGCAAACAAGATGGGCCGAAGGCTGACGGGGCTGATTCACCCTCTCGCGACATGCGCATCCACCCCATCGTCACCCGCCTCGTCGAACCCGACGCCCTTGAAAAAATTGGGGCGCCCAACCGATCAAGGTCGGTTGACTCCGATGAGGTGAACGATGCCTAATCCCCAATTGCTCCGCCATTGAACAACCAATGCGTCCAAACAGCTTCTACCACTCATGTATTCGACTGACTTCGAAGTGCACGCAACGCTATGGTGATTATCCAGACTAAGAGTATTGGTATGGTAACAACAGCTGGCAGCGCAACCAGCATTAGAACGTTCACTAAATCACCAACCTCCATACCCAGGAACGCGCATGAGCGGCCAGAATTCGGTATGCCCCCATCTTCACTATCACAAACCGCCAATTCATTCAGCAATAGTCCCAATCCGTAGGACAGAATGGGCAATAGCACGACCACAGTAATTACCAGTTTGGATTAAGACCGAATGAAAACACGCCTCATGCCAGACAATCCTTCATATTTTTGATCAAAGCCTCTTCCATCAAGGTCACGCATGGAACTTTTGTTATGGCAAACATATACATCGAATGGTACGGGGTGTTTGGTGGATACTTCGGCGATATGTACTTACGATATGTCGATGGAAGCCTTGACAAGGTAATTCGCGCTGCTCCGGGCGACTTCAACATTGTTGATTTCACGACTGACTGGCCTTTTGTCTTGCCGCTGCCATTGGAGACCCAAATAGACCTGCCTATCGAGCTGTCGAAAGATAGATTTAGACCTGGAGAGAGAGTCCTGCCGATAGGGATAGCATCAGAGTTGATCTCGGGGCACGAAAAGCAGAAGACGTCTGGCAAATTATGATAGATGCCGCAATGGATACTACGCCAGAGGTGTATGGTATATTTGCGGACAACTGCATAGCAATGGTGAACACCGCGCCCAATGCCGCAAACATCGATTTACAGAGCTATTTGGACGCTAGCGGTCGTCTCACGGCAAACGGATTCGTTTATCCAGGCTCAAGAACCCAATTTGACGTACCGTATACCATAACCGGAACGGGTGAAGACGATGAAATACGCGGCTTGAGCTATGACGATTTGTTCAATGGCAGCGGGGGGTCGGATGAAATTTTTGGGTTCCAGATCAGCGGTGAAAGAATCAGAGACCATCAAGATATGGTCTCGTATGAGAATCTAACGGATTCGATCAACCTCGACCTCGATCCAGATGCTATGTTGCTTGCATCGAAGTCTACCGGCCAGGATGAACTTCATGGAATAGAAAAGTTTCGCCTCACCTCAAACAATGACGTAGTACTTATTTCAGAAAACACAGTTGTAAACTCAAATATCCCGTTGCGGCATATTGATGCTGGCCGAGGCCTTGACCTGATCGATTTATCTCCACTTGGTGAAGATTTCCGAATAGATCAAACAAAAACTTATGATTAGAAAATACAAAAACTGTCCGCTGCGTTGGCACCAATTGCTTTTAGAAACGTCGAGAAACTACGCTTAGGAGACGGTCATGACGAAGATCTTGGGTCGGATTTTAAAAATCCAACACGGGGCGGTGACCCCCTCGTCTTAGACCTTTCTGGTGACGGCCTTGACCTCACCGTGCTCCCGCTAACTGGCCCGCGCTTTGACATAGACGGTGACGGTTTTAAAGAGAGAACGGGTTGGGTTGCTCGACTTTGACGTGCCGGATGACTACCGGCCAGAAATGTTGACCGCCTATGGGAAAAACAAGGGTGAGCGCTCACTCCTCTATGCCGCCGAACATAATGACGCTCTCGCAGCCCAGTATGTCAGAAACAGTGTTAGTACGTGGGCGGGACCTCTTAGAAAAGCAAGTGGAGACCAAAATTGCATACCCCAAGCCGCTTGAATACACTAGATGAAGTTGCTGCGTTCTTAGTTGCTGTTCGCAGCAATAAGGAGGTTTGGCTTACTCTAATGGAAAACCAGGAAGTCGACATGCCAAATGACGACGACCTCGCATTCTTTGGTAATTTTCTGCGCACCTAAAAAAGGCTGTGTTTTCGCATAGAGTGCGAGGTCTCAACGTAGCAATTTTTGTTCTGAGGGATGTCATAGCAGAAAATATAGACGTAAATGATGAGTACTTAAATTCAGACGAGTTCCGCATGAGGCTAGAGCCCGCCCTCAGGCGATACAGCTGAAAGTTATTCAATCCATTCGTATAGGCGGACGTTCTCGTGACAGATTCCGACTTACTCGTGGACACAAAAACGCTGCTGAAGCTTGGCACAACAAGTGCTGATGCCGTGCTGTATTAGTTCAAACAGAAAGCTCTCGCCAACCATAAACGGCTTCATGCTTCTATCGATGCTGCCTCCAAGACTTTGAAAAACGGTTTCACGACAGCAGTCGCAGGTCTAGGTGCAGTCGTAACTGCTGCCGAAATTGGAACAATCGGCCTCCGATATGCGATCGAGCTTAAGACCAAAAAATAGTGAAGAAGCGCTCAAGAATTCTATTGTGTCCGCCGGCACTTTAGTTGTCGGGGCTGTCTCTGTGGGGGCCATTTTCGGTCTCGCTCTGGTTTTGCCAACCACTGCTGCCGTTATCGGCCTTTCGGCGCTCACCGTTGGGTCGATCGTGAGCTTAAAAACCTTGGTAGACACCATCCAGGAATATGAAACAGTTTCGGACGACGAAGATCTCATCAATTTCGACGAAGACCGTTCACTAGGCACAGACGATGGGCAGTTTGCCAAAGTAGAAGACTTTGACTCTGGTGAGTCGTTTTTCGTTGACGGCCAACACTTTTTGGACGGCACAGATGAGAACAACTTTATTTGGGTTGTGGATGCGCTGACGGTGAATGCCAAGGACGGTGTCGATACTATCGTTTTTCGAAACGATGACGGCTGTTATATGGAGGTTCGCGGCGTGGAGGCAACGGAGGTTCGATTGAAAATTGAACATGGCGGACCAGCCCAAACGCTTCTCGCTTACTGCGCGCAGGCAGACCCCGACGTCTTGGTCATGGGTGCATTTGGACGTGGCAAGCTGGGTGCGATGCTGTTTGGAAGCATGACCACCGCCGTGCTCGCCAAAATGACATGCCCTGAACTGATTTCTCATTGAAGGCCTATCTTCTGTTCGTTTCACCGTGCGTGATGTCACCTGAGGTCAGGCTTTTGCCGTAGGGCACTCATTAAAGATGCGTGTTTTGCATGTCTCGCAGATTGATTGTTCGAGCGCTGGAACGACCTGCGACAACGCCACAAAACGATCTGGGAAGACGTGGTCCTCGCCGATCGCGTCGTAGAGTCCAAACTTCTTGAGACGCTTGATGAAGTGGACGGCGCGCGCGACGACGTAAAGGTCACCACCGATGGCGCGTCGGCGCTCGAATTCCTTGACGATCGTATCAACACCCGACAAATCGATATCGCCTACCGTTTTGAGATTGAGAATGATGATCTTCTGGTTGGGTCTCTCGGTTGCGATCCGCCGAAACTCAGCTTCGAGCATTTCGGATGAACCAAAATACAGGGGACCATGGAAGCTGCACACAATGACTTGCGGGCATTCGGGGAGTTTGAAAACCTCAGCGTTTCGGAATGTTCTTTGTGCCAGTTCACGATCAGGTGCTGCGATCACGAAATGAGGTTGCATGGTCCGCAGAATGAACGTGCCAAGAGACAGCATGACGCCGGTTGTAATTGCCAGCTCGAGTTCGACGGCAATGCCAATCAGAAACGTCACAACCAAGATCAGCGTCTCAGATCGGCTTGAGGTGATGATGTGCTGGATCTCTTTCCAGTCCACGAGCCGGATCGCGACGATGATGATCAATCCAGACATCGCGGCATTGGGGATGTACTGCACCAGTGGGGCGATCGCGAATAGGATCAGCACGAGCGCAATCGATGCAAAGATCGCCGACAGCGGTGTCTTTGCGCCGGCTTCAAAGTTCAACCCGCTTCGGGTGAATGACCCTGAGCCTGGGTAGGCCTGAAACATGCTGCCAGCAATGTTGGACAGTCCCTGTCCGATGATTTCTTGGTTGGCCGAAAATGGCGAGTCTGTTCTCGATGCGAATGCCCGTCCGATGGCGACCGCCTCCAGCAGCCCGATCAATGCAATGGCAAACGCGCTTTCGGCCAATGCGTTGGCTTGTGCAAACGTCGGAAACACAGGTGAGAAACTTGGGAGAACCGACGGCAGGGCGCCGATGCGAGCCAAATCCGCAGAGCCAATCATGAGACTGACAAGCGTTCCAGCGACGAGCGCAATGAGGAAGGCTGGCAATTGGCGGTGAATGCGGGGAACCGCAAGTGTGACGGCGATCGTACTGCCGGCGATCAAAATCGTGCGCCAGTCTATTCCGTGGGATGACGCGTCCGCGATATTCCATAGACGCTCGAAAACAGCACCGCCTTGTTCGATGTCTATACCCAAGGCACCGCGCAACTGACTGACGCCAATGAGGATGGCCGCAGCCGCTGTGAAACCGACCATCACAGAGTGTGAGACGAACGCTGCCAGTCGGCCCAAGTGCGCCACCCCCAATGACAACTGAATCAATCCGACCATTAACGTCAGAACTAGAGCTGCGAAAATGTAAGGGCCGGACTCCGGCGTGAAGTGGGGTGACAGCGATGCAAAGACAACAGCTGAAATGGCCGTTGTTGGTCCTGAGACCATGACCATGGAGGAGCCAAAGAAGGCTGCTACCACCGGCGTGACCATTGCCGTGTAGAGCCCGTACTGGGGCGGCAAGCCTGCAATCGCCGCAAACGCTACCCCTTGCGGCAAAACAACTGCAGCGTTCGTTAGCCCTGCAGCTAAGTCAGCACGCAAATTGGATGGCGTAATCCGGTCCTGCCACTGCAGGATCGGTAAATGCTCTTTGGGCCACGCGAGCGCACTTTTGGATAACCGGTGCGCCCACGAGCTGCTGTGTGTGTCAGGCACGTTGGGCCCCGTAGTAAAGGGTCACAACATGGTCGGCTTCGGCGAAGAAGAGCCAGCGTTCGACCAGCACACCCGTCGTCGCCATTATGGCAGCAAGGACGTAAAGCAATGGAGCTGCCAAGCCCGACCAAAGGAACAACAGCATCAGGAACGCGGGCGCGCCAAAGAGGCAAACGAGGACGATGGTTCGCAACTTTTCAGCGTGCTTCCGCGCGACTGTGTAACCCATTTCGCGCATCACGAAATTGGGACGGGTGTGTGGAGGATCGAGTGGCCGTACAGTTCCCAGATGCCCAAGCCCGGTTGCCATCGCGGTCGTGTATTGGCCGTAGTCGGAATCAATCGTCTGCCAGTAATATATCTTGAGGGCAGCCGCCGCAGCCGTTGCGGCAAGTGCTACCATCGCCACCCAAGTGGGCGCTTCACCGAACAAGGCAAGTAGTACTCCGAAGAGTACGGCTCCCGTTGCAGCGGCGAGTGACAGATAGTTTGCCCAAACCAGATCGAGGTTCCACTGCCGGATTGTGCGCAGCGAAGCATAGATCATACCCGTGCAGTAAACAGTGACAATGGCACCGATAGCGGCCAGCAGAGCTAAGGGGATTGTCAGTGAGGTTTCCACACCGAACAACCAGATCAGCCCGAGCAGACCGGCGGGGACATATGTCGCGACCGCTGCAACGCCCTCACGCGACAACCAGGATGTGCGCCACTGTGAGAAAGCGCCAATCGCACGCTCTGGGTGTCCAAGATGCAGGGTCGATGAAATGAGGCCAACCGTAATCAAGATCAGCGCCAACGTGAGTGCCACGAACGATAGCCAAGGGATGTTCGGCATCGCGCCAATCGCATGCGCAAGCGACAGCCAGAACAACAGGCCGTAGCCAGCACCTGATGCGGTGGTGAAGACGATAACGGAGTAAGCTGGATGCATGGGTCTGCTCCTCCTATCGTGAAAAGGCTTGGTCGGCCCAAGCAAACAGTCGTTCGGCCAGTGATCCGTCGGGAGCAGGCACTTGCTCAGACTGTTGGGTCATTGGAGCTGTTTCAACTGGTGCTGGCGCTCGCGGTGGCAAGTAGCGGTTGACCGGCTTGTAGCCGAACTCTTCAAACAGGCCATACCCGCCCCGTTCTGACACGTGTTGAGAAACGTCACTGTTTGGATCGCCTAAGTCGCCGAACGAGCGCGCTCCCGTCGGGCAGGCCTTCACACAGGCTGGCACGCGATCCACTTCGGGGATGGTTTCGTTGTATATCCGGTCGACGCATAGGGTGCACTTCTTCATAACCCCGTCGTCGTAGTCGTATTCCCGCGCACCGTATGGGCAAGCCCAGGAACACAGTTTGCAACCGATACAGGTATCGGGATTGACTAGCACAATCCCATCCTCCGCGCGCTTGTACGATGCGCCAGTCGGGCAGACCGTGACACAGTCCGGCGTCTCGCAATGCAGGCATGATCGCGGGAAGTGGACGGTTTTTGCGCCTTGTCCTTCGCCTACCTCGTAGGAGTGAATACGGTTGAGCCAGGCGCCGGATGGATCGGCACCGTAGGGATCGTGGTCTGATAGCGGTGCACTGTAGCCGCCTGTGTTCCATTCCTTGCAGCTTGTTGCACAGGCCTGACACCCCACACAGATATCGAGGTCGATCACAAGGCCAAGTTTCTTCTCCGTGGTTTCCGGCAAGCTCGTCATTGGCCCGACCTCCTGAAGTCTGCGCCATAGGCGACCTTCACCGGCGATGGGGCCAGTCCGCCGCGTCCGGTCGCTTCAAAGCGAGGCTGTGTTTCTGAACCACCGTCGGCTTTCTCGATCGATACGCGAAGATCGAACCAGGCTGCTTGTCCGGTAATCGGGTCGGAGTTCGAATACCGGTACCCACCGCCACCTTCGGGCAGCAGTTCGGAAATGAGGTGGTTCAACAAGAAACCTTCCTTGGTTTCAGGCGCATCATCCGACAGCCCCCAGGCGCCGCGCCGTTTGCCGATTGCGTTCCAGGTCCACACAGTGTCTGGGTTGACACCGTCCATGAGCCGAACCTGGCATTTAACGCTCCCTTGATGCGAGCGGAGCCAAACCCAATCGTCATCCTCCGCGCCGATCTTGGCGCCGAGCGAGCGGTGGATGTAAAGCCGATTGGCCGATGTTATCTGACGTAACCACGCATTCTGACTGCCCCACGAGTGGTACATATGCATGGGTCGTTGCGTGATCGCGTGTAGTGGGTAGGCCCCCTCATCCACCATCGCTTCTTCGAATGGCGCGTACCAAAATGGCAAAGGATCGAAGTAGGTCTGAATGCGCTCCCGATGTGTTTCAGGGGGTTGACGTTCGCCATGTCCTTCAGCGGCCAACCGGAATGCTTGCATCGGTTCGCAGTAGAGCTGGAAGATAGTTGGCAATGCCTGCGTTCGAAATCCCATCTCAACGGCCCAATCGAGGTAGGACTTGTTGGCGTGCTTGAAATAGGCCTGCTCCGGCTTGAGTTCGTGAGCGAAGAATGCGCCATTTTCCAAGTATCGCTTAAGCTGGTCTGGGTTCGGGTCGCCGCGTCCCGTCTGTGATCCATCTTTGCCGCGCCAGCCTGCAAGCGGGCCGATACCAGGTTTGCGTTCGTGGTTGACCATGTAGTCTGGATAGCCGCCCGGATACGTCGGCGAGCCGTCGTCATTTACGAAACCGGGTAGACCGAGCCGTCCACCGAGGTCGATCAATACGGTTTGGAAACCGCGCACATCTCGATCAGGTTCAACAACCGGATGGCGAATGGAATCGGCTGCCATTTCCGCCGTCGATATCGGACGGTCGAGAAGCGAAATGCAGTCCCAGCGCTCCAGATATGTCGTATCGGGCAAGATGAGATCTGCGTATGGCACCATCTCGGAATAGTACGCGTCAGAGTAAATGATCTTGGGGATGACGTACTCCCCCGCTTCGTCCTTCGCTGTGAGGTTTTCGATCGTGCCAGGCACGTTCATCGATGAGTTCCATGCCATGTTGGCCATGTACATGAAGAGGACGTCGATACCATATGGGTCTTTCGTGGCCGCATTATTGATCACCATATGCATCAGGCCGTGGGCCGACATCGGGGCATCCCAGCTAAAGCCCTTGTCGATGCGAGACGGTGCATCCCCTTCGATCAAGAGATGCTCCGGCCCAAGTGGAAAGCCAAGGTGCGGACCACCCAGTGGCTCTTCGGGTCGGATGTCTTTTGGTGCCCCATGCGGCACGAGCCATGGTGGAGCCTGCTTGGGATAGGGCGGCTTGTAGCGAAAGCCACCGGGGCAATCGATTGAGCCAAGCAAGATCTGAAGGATGTGGATCATACGACAGGTATGGAACCCGTTCGAGTGTGCCGAGACACCTCGCATGGCGTGCATGGAAACCGGGCGACCGATCATTTTCTCATGGCGTCGACCGGCACAGTCTGTCCACGGCTGATCGAGAACAATCTCTTCTTTGAATGCGACGTGGGCGAGTTCGGCAGCTATACGACGGATGTCATCGGCTGCCACGCCGGTCTGTGCCGTTACCGCCTCCGGGCTATAATCATTTGACAAGAACCGTTCGGCCATCAGCTCGAACACCGGCCTCGCTGTGCGTCCATCTGCAAGTGTGCGCGTGCCCGTCAGAGCCGGTGTCGTGTCGACGCTCATTGCGCTTGCATAGTCATCGCTCGGCTTGTCGAAGATCAGCGGGTCGCCGTCTTCGCCGCGTGCAAAGAGCCCGTCGTCCGCCGCGCCTGGATCCTGGATCACGAGCCAAGGCGCGTTTGTATAGCGAACCAGATAGTCAAGATCGATGGTCTTGTTGGCGAACAACTCGTGAATGAGCGCGCCGACGAACAATCCGTCAGTGCCTGGTCGTATCCCCACCCACTCATCGGCAACCGCATTGTAGCCTGTCCGCACGGGATTGATGGATACGATCTTCGCGCCGCGTTCCTTCAGTTGGCCGATGCCGATCTTAATGGGGTTTGACGCATGGTCTTCGGCGACACCGAACAGCATGAAGTATTTGGTCAGCTCCCAATCCGGATCGCCGAACTCCCAGAACGCTCCGCCGAATGTGTAGAGCCCGCCGGCTGCCATGTTGACTGAACAAAACCCACCGTGAGCTGCGAAATTGGGTGTGCCGTATTTCATCGCCCAAAGACCTGTCAGGGACTGGCTTTGATCGCGACCTGTAAAAAACGCCAGCTTCTTGGGGTCGGTTTTGCGAACCCTACACAACCAGTCGGTGGCAAGGTCTAGTGCTTCGTCCCACGAGATTTCTTCGAACTCACCAGAGCCGCGTGGCCCCACCCGCTTCATCGGCGCGCGCAGGCGGGCGGGCGAATAGTGCTGCATGATGCCCGCAGACCCCTTGCCGCATAATACGCCCTTGTTCACCGGATGATCGCGATTGCCCTCGATATAACGCACTTTTCCATCGCGCAGATGCACGTCAATTCCGCAGCGGCAGGCACACATGTAACACGTGGTCTTGGCGATCTCATCGCCGACCTTCTCGTCGAGGGCAATGGCAGGTTCCTGGGTCACGATTATCCAATCTTATGCGATGTGGGTGCGGACTTGGCAGCCTGCGCCCCTGTGATTGCAATCATTTGATAGACGTCTTGGACGCTGCATCCGCGTGACAGGTCATTGGCGGGATGGGCAAGACCTTGCAGGATGGGGCCGAGAGCCGTCGCGCCGCCAATGCGTTGCGCAATTTTGTAACCAATGTTGCCCGCACTGAGGCTTGGAAAAACAAAAACGTTCGCATGGCCTTCGAGAGTGGATGTCGGCGCTTTCTTACCTGCCACGTCAGGCATGATCGCTGCGTCGAATTGAATTTCACCATCGACGATGAGATCTGGTTCCAGCTCCTTGATCATCTCGATTGCCTTGCGGATACGGTTGATAGATTCGTGCGCATCTGCACGGGCACTGCCCATGGTTGAAAAGGACAGCATGGCGATGCGCGGCTCCTCGCCGGTAAAAGTTCGGAGTGATTGCGCTGATGATATTGCGATGTTGGCCAGTTCCTGAGACGTCGGCTGCATGATAAGCCCGCAATCGGCAAACACGACGGGGCGCTCAAACGGCTTATTCAGCAACATCAAGAAACAGCTAGAGACAACGTCGGCACTTGGTGCCTTGCCAATGATGATTAGGGCAGCGCGTACAATGTCAGCGGTGGTCGTGACAGCACCACCTATCGTGCCAGCGCCATCACCTTGGCGCACCATCATGGCCGCAAAGCCTGAACCCGTCTCTATGATCCGTCGGGCCTCATCGATCGACAGGCCTTTGTGCTTGCGCAGTGCCACCAGAGCGTTGGCATAGTCGTCAGACTTAGCGGACGTTTTGGGGTCCTGCACTTCAATGCGGCTGGAAAAATCATGTTCTGCGAGGAGGTCGGCGATGGTGCCCTCATCGCCGACCAGAACGACGTCGGCCAGTTTCTCCTTCGTCGCTCGTACGGCTGCTTCGATGACACGCGGGTCTTCGCCCTCCGACAAGACGATCCGCGGATGAGCGTCACTGCATGCTTTGTAAATGTCATCAAGCACTGTCATGGAACAAAACCGATGCAGAAAAATTTGCCGATGAAGTGGGAGGGACGCACACGGAACGCGCCCCACGATTTCATAAGGCGGGCGTTTACAGCAGTGGCTGTTGTGGCCGCATGTCATCCGGGTTTACGCCGGCAACAACAACGGGCTTCTTCATGGCGTCGCGACGGAATGGTTCGCCAAGTTCCTGGTTGAGAACCACCTCAATCAGGGTTGTGACGTTGTCTTCCATCTGCTCCTTAACCGCAGTTCGAAGCATGTCCGTCAACTGTTCCGGCGTTTGCGCTTGGACGCCTTTTAGGCCGCATCCTTCCGCGACCTTGGCGTAGTTGACGCCGAGGTTCAGCTCGGTGCCAACGAAGTTGTCCTCGAACCAAAGCGTCGTGTTGCGCTTCTCCGCACCCCACTGGTAGTTGCGGAAAACGACCATCGTAACGGGTGGCCAATCGTTGCGACCGCATGCCGTCAACTCGTTCATCGAAATGCCGAACGCGCCGTCGCCGGCAAACCCGATGCATGGTGTGTCGGGACAGCCGATCTTAGCGCCCAGGATCGACGGCAAACCGTATCCGCACGGACCAAACATTCCGGGAGCCAGGTATTTCCGCGGCTTCTCGAAAGTGGGATAGGCGTTACCGATGGCGCAGTTGTTGCCGATGTCGGTGGAGATGATTGCATCAGGCGGCATCGCGGCCATGATCGCAAGCCACGCCTGCCGAGGGCTCATCTTGTCCGGGTCACGGTCACGCGCCCGCTTGTTCCAGGTGATGCCCTCATCGTCGCTTTCGTTTTCCATGGATGAGAGTTCTTGCAGCCAACGTGACTTGGTTGTCGCAATCAAGTCCTTACGTTCGGCTCGACCCGCATCGCCTGCGGTCGGAGAAAGCTTGGCCATAAGCTGTTCAGCCACCATCTTCGCATCGCCTTGAATGCCGACTTCAACGCGCTTCACTAAACCGATGCGATCACCATTTATGTCGACCTGGATGACTTTGGCGTCTTTCGGCCAGTAGTCATACTGATAGCCTGGCATTGTCGAATAGGGATTAAGACGGTTGCCTAAGGCCAGCACGACATCGGCCTTGTTGATGAGTTCCATTGCTGCTTTTGAGCCATTGTAGCCAAGGGGACCGACCGACAGCGGATGCGATCCTGGAAACGCGTCGTTGTGCTGATAGTTGCAACAAACAGGCGCATCGAATCGTTC
>JBCBRD010000014.1:0-27423 GCA_039819885.1 Pseudomonadota bacterium | reverse complement strand
GTGAATCGTTGGCGCAGACCGCGATACCGATTGAACTCACGGTGACGCCTTTGCCCTGCCGTGGGGGTGATGAAGTCGTGCGCCGTCTTTTTGAACCGCTGGGCTACGAAGTCGACACGGAAGGCGCGCCGCTTGATGGAGAGCACACTGAATGGGGTGAGAGCCCTTATCGAACAGTCCGACTGACGGCGGTTGCCCGTGTCTGCGACGCGCTTACTCATCTCTATGTGCTGATCCCGGTTCTCGACAACGCCAAGCACTATTGGGTGGGTGATGACGAAGTTGAAAAGCTGATCGCTAAGGGCGGCGAGTGGCTGCAGCAACATCCCGAACGCGAACTCATCGCTAATCGCTATCTCCGCCGCAGGCGTTATGCGCGGGAAGCACTGGCGCTGCTTGACGAAAAGTTTGGTGTTGAGACCGAAGACGCTGAGGAAGCTGATAGGCAGGGCGAGGAAGCACTCGAAAAACCTCTCGGTCTGAACCAGCAACGATATGAAGCCGTCACAGCGGCGCTCCTGAGTGGCGGTGTAAGGCGCGTTTGCGACCTCGGCTGCGGTGAAGGCAGGCTTCTGGAACGTCTGATGAAGGAGAAAGCCTTAGAGCGCATTGTCGGCGTCGAAGTCTCGACGGCGGAACTGGAGAAGGCCGAACGCCGTCTGAAGCTGGATCGCCAAAATGACGGAAGACTTGCGCCAACCCAGAGAGCGCGGATCGATATACTCCGTGGTTCATTCGTTTATGAGGATGAACGACTGAAGGGCTATGACGCCATAACCCTCATCGAAGCCATCGAACATATCGATACGGAACGACTGGGTGCTTTGGAGCGTGTCGTGTTTGCACGGGCCCGTCCGGGTATTGTGATCGTCAGTACACCCAATATCGAATTCAACGCTACCTTCGAGAATATGACGCCCGGCTCATTACGCCACGCTGACCATCGGTTTGAGTGGACAAGGAGCGAGTTTCAGGCATGGTCTGGCAGTGTTTGTGAGCGCAACGGATACACGGTCACGTTCGAAGGGATTGGCGAGGCGCATCCTGAGTTGGGGTCTCCCACGCAGATGGCTGTTTTTAGTAGGGGTGCCGCGTGAGCAAGATAAAAACATCATCCGCGAGCACAATCGGTGACCGACGGGATGTCAGAAAAAAGCCGGGTACGCAGTTATCGCTACCAAATGACCCGCTCAAAATAGGGTTGCCGTCTTGGGTCATCCAAGACGGCAACTATGGCGATTTTAAAGCAGGATCACGGGTTCAATTCGCACTTGATTTTTATTGTGAAAACTTGATTCCTCTTGAAGAGTACTCAATTCAGCGGCGCTCAATTAAACATGTCGAAGACGATCAATACCGGGTGGTTGCACAAATTGTTCACACGCATGCCGAATGGACTGTTCTAGATTTTGGTTTTCTTGCTTATCAAGATCGCTTCCTATCAGCAGACTTGAAGGTTGGAGATTGGGTGCGCGGAGAAATCAGTCTCAGCGTCGACCACTTTGCTTATTTCGAAAGACTTAGCCGCCAAACCAATGCACCGGCTCTTATTTACACATGGCAAATCGATAAAATCGAATTGCTAACTGCACCATGGATACAAGATGCAAGCGGTCTAAAACGTCGAGACACGAGTAAATGGGGGTGGAAAGAGATCCCAAAGACCGATGCGTGGAAGCATAATGATGGCAACGCAGAATACATTTTCACATGCGCAAAATTAAGTGACGAAGCTCGCGCGGAGTTTGGGTAATGAGATCAATATCAATCCCCGATTTCTGCCTCGTGCTCCTGATCGGTCCTTCCGGATCGGGCAAGTCGACCTTTGCGCGCAAGCACTTCAAGCCAACAGAAATTGTGTCGTCAGATGAATGCCGCGCCATCGTGTCGGATGACGAGACAAATCAGAGCGCCACGGGCGACGCATTTGAGTTAGTAGAGTACATCACGGCTAAACGGCTGGCGGCGCGGCGGCTAACCGTCATCGACGCGACCAATGTGAAGCCTGAAGACCGAGCGCGATTTGTTGCGCTCGCCAAGAAATATCACGCGCTGCCGGTCGGGTTTGTCTTTTTTATCGATGACAAGATTTGCCACGAGCGCAATCAGACCCGTGAGAACCGAAACTTCGGCTCGCATGTGGTCCGCAATCACCTGAAGGCGCTGAAACGTGGCTTCAAGGGGCTGCAAAAACGCGAGGGTATTCGCCAAATTGAGGTGTTCGATACGCCGGAAGAAATGGACGCCGTCGAGCGCATTGAGCGGACGCCTTTGTGGCCTGACAAACGCGGCGAGAGCGGCCCCTTCGACATTATTGGCGATATCCATGGCTGCGCCGGTGAACTGGAAACGCTGCTGGAGCAGCTTGGCTACGCCGTCTCTCACGAGGGCGAGCCGGGGCATCGTTCCTATACTGTGACGCCGCCTGAAGACAGGCGCGTCGTCTTTGTGGGCGACCTTGTTGATCGCGGCCCGCGCTCGCCGGATGTGCTGCGCTTAGTCAAGGGTATGGTTGAGGCGGGTACGGCGCTTTGCGTCATCGGCAACCATGAAAACAAGCTTATCCGTAAACTGAACGGCAAGAATGTAAAGCTGACCCATGGCCTCGCTGAAACGGTCGAGCAATTCGAACAACAGCCTGAAGGCTTTGCTGAAGAGATGCGAGCCTTCCTGAACGGTCTCATCAGTCACTACGTGCTGGATGATGGAAAATTGGTCGTGGCGCATGCGGGTCTGAGGGAAGACATGCAGAATCGCGCCTCCGGCGCAGTGCGCAGCTTCGCAATGTATGGCGACACCACCGGCGAGATTGATGAGTTCGGTCTGCCGGTGCGGGCGGATTGGGCGGCCGACTATCGCGGACGAGCCAAAGTGGTTTACGGGCATACGCCTACACCTGACGCTGAATGGATTAACGGCACGATCTGCATCGATACGGGTTGCGTCTTCGGTGGAAAGCTGACGGCGCTGCGCTGGCCGGAATTGGAACTCGTCGATGTGCCAGCGGAGCAGGTCTGGTGCGAGCCCGTCAAGCCGTTGGCGAAGGAAACGGCCGCGGCCTCGGACCCAACAGCGATCCGTCTATCTGATGTGCAGGGTAAGCGCGCGATTGAAACGGGCGTTGCAAGGCATGTGACGATCTCTGAAGCGCAAGCCGCCGGCGCTTTGGAGACCATGAGCCGGTTTGCGGTTGATCCGCGGTGGTTGATCTATCTGCCGCCGACCATGTCGCCCGTCGAAACCAGCGACCGGCAAGGCTGGCTAGAGAGACCAGAAGAAGCGTTCGCCCACTATCGCTCTGTGGGCGTCGAACAGGTCGTGTGCGAAGAAAAGCATATGGGCTCGCGCGCCGTCGCCATAGTCTGCAAGGATCAGGAGGCAGCTGAAAAACGGTTCCGGTCGGATGAACGTGATGGCGTGATCTACACTCGCACAGGTAGGCCGTTCTTTGACGCGACAACAGAAGCAGAAGTGCTGGGACGCATACGCGAAGCCGCCACAAAATCTGGATGGTGGAAGAAATTCGAGACGGACTGGTTCTGCCTCGACATGGAAATCATGCCATGGTCAGCAAAAGCGCAGAGCCTGATCGAGCACCAGTATGCGCCGGTAGGCAGCGCCGCTGCATTGGGCTTGTCTGCCGCGGTCGAGGCGTTGTCTGCAGCGAATGCGCGAGGCAACGATGTCAGTGCCCTTCTTGAAAAGACGAAACGGAGAGCCGCCGCAGCTTCGTCATTTGCTGACGCCTATCGGCACTACGTATGGCCGGTTAGCGGTGTCGATGATTTGAAGATAGCGCCGTTCCATTTGCTCGCCACCGAAGGCAAGGTCCAAGTCGATCAAAACCACGACTGGCATATGAACACGCTTGCGGAATTGGCGGGTGTTGGTGACCCAATATTTGTCGCAACGAGTTGGCGTCAGGTTGACCTGCTCGACGATAAAGCCTGCAGCGCCGCCGCCCAATGGTGGGAGCATCTGATCGACAAGGGCGGTGAAGGCATGGTGGTCAAACCGCTAAGCTTCGTTATGCGCGGCAAGAAAGGGCTGGTGCAGCCTGCCGTCAAAGTGCGGGGTAAAGAATATCTGCGTATTATCTATGGGCCGGACTATGATGCCGATGACCATCTTGAGCGTCTGAAACAGCGCGGCCTCGGGCGCAAACGATCTTTGGCGCTGCGTGAGTTCGCGCTGGGGCTTGAGGCGCTCGAACGTTTCGTCCGACACGAGCCGCTGGCCCGCGTCCATGAAGCGGTTTTTGGCGTGCTGGCGTTAGAGACTGAGCCGGTCGACCCGCGCTTATAAAATACGCCCTCGCCCCTACTCGTTTTTGCTTTCTGACAGCTTCGTCATCGCCCGTTCCGCGAGTAACCGCCGTCGCGCAGCCTTTGTGTAGCGTTCGACTTCCTTCGACGTGGAATGCCCCGTGACGGCCATGATCTCCAACCCGGTGCAGCCAAGCTCGGCGAGAAATCTGCCCGATACATTGATCCGATCCGCCGCTGCGAAATCTCTCCACCGAAGCCCTGCGACAAGCTCGGCGTTCCAAATTGACCTGCTCCCCGGAGGGCCCCCGGTTAATTCGGGCGTCCTGCTGCCAATTTACTCAGTGTTTTCGTCTTGTCGAGCGGTGAACGAATTCGTTCAACGGGGCGGAGCTTGTCACTTGCTCTAGGGGATGGACTGGCGGCTGACGCGGGCGCTGCCCCAGGTGCCGCAACCTACGACCGCCGTGTAAAATACTCAGTATAAAGTAGCTCTTTGAAATTGTAGATTTCCTTGAAGCGCGACGGCGTGTACCATGGCCTGCACGGCTCATGTGCGGCGCAAACTGTTTGATATCGCGACCAGCACCGGCTCGCCGATAGCGATTGACGCCCTGCAAAAGATCGCAGACCTTTACGCCATCGAAAAAGACATTCGAGGATGGCCGCCCGAGGCCCGCGTCGCTGTCAGGCAGGAGCGGTCAAAACCTCTATTCGAAGACCTGCAGCATTGGTTTGAAGCGAAACTCATGGGACTTCCCGGTCGATCTGCGCTGGCCGGCGCGATCCACTACGCCATTTCGCGCATGAAACGCATGGGACCATATCTCGATAATGGTATCTGTGAGCTGGACAACAATACCGCAGAACGTTCCGTAAAAGGAATAGCGCTCGGGTGCAAAAATTATATGTTTGTCGGATCAGATGCTGGCGGCGAACGCGCCGCCGCCATTTGCTCTTTCATCGCGACCGCCAAACTGAACGGCGTCAACCCGCAAGCTTGGCTCACTGACGTTCTGACACGCATTGCAGATCACCCGATCAACAAAATCGAAGACCTCCTGCCGTGGAACGTTGATCCTGGGAACTGATGGTGGTCATGACCGCACGGTTACTGTTCAGGTGCGCGCGTTGCGTATAACTCTGGGCTTTGCAGCACACTGCTAACGGCCGTGAAGACAATCGGGATTCATCCTCAAACACCGATCTTGCGTGCCATACTTTCAATTGCGCTGACGATCCGAGACAAAGTATCGTTCGGAATCGCCGGTCCGATTGCAAACCGTTTGCGCTCGCTTTGGTTTATGAAGTTTTCTTTTGCTGCCAGGCGTGCACGGCGGATAAGTTCCGTCCATATGGGAGCGCGGACTTCTGAGTAGGGTTCAGCTACTGATTTGGTAAATCCTTCACGGAACGCTTCTGCGGAAGCCGTCATGTTGATACAGTCGGCGATTCGACGCGCCAGCCGTTCTGCATCTTCGATTGCTAGACTAGCGCCCATTCCAATCGTTGGCATTAGCGCGTGAGCTGCATCCCCGATAAGAACAACATTTCTGCCCCGGATATAGGGATCGTCTAGTGCATCTGTATCCTGCATCTTCCAGAGATAAATTTTGTAGCTTTCCCAGTCCGACACATAAGACAATGACTGAGAGTATAGCGAGTCATGAGGGCAGGCATCTTCAGTCAGTGCCGTGGCGATCGATTTGCGGGTCTCGCTCGAAACCTCTGTCCAGTCGGTATCGTAAGAGAGTTCGTTATCTGCCCATAGGCGTTGCTTGGTCGCGTGGTCGAAACCGATCCCGTAAGCTAACCGGTTGGCCCCAAGCGGAAAGAGCGTCAACGTAGAGTTACGTCCCATCATCAATTGGCTGGTGCCTCCGTTGGCAAGACGAAGATATCGTTCATCAGCCGCTGCAGGCTCGCTCGGTTCCAACAGCATGTAGATGCAAGAAAATCCTTGATCTATCTTGTCAGCGCTTTCTGGAAAAAACTGACGCCGGACGGTCGAAAACGACCCGTCACATGCAATCACGACGTCAAATTCTTCGGTTAGCTTTGAACCATCTGAACGATCTATTTCCAGCACAACATTGTTTTGAGATGATTGTGATACTTTAACAACTTTGTGTTGCATCCGGATGTCGGCGTCGCTTACGAGATCCTCAAGGTCGGTCAGAAATTCCTGCCGCACGACGCACCTTGTGTTATCGGGATCGCTCTTGATCGAACGAAACTGACGTTGAAGTCGTGAGTTGAAGAATTCGATGCGATGGGCCCTTACCCCACGCCTCAGCGCACGTTCCTTGATTCCGATACGGTCGAGGGCACGACACGCGCGTTCCTGAATGCCGTACTCAACCCCTGGATAGTCAATGACTGATTTGTTTTTATCGAAGAGGACAACTTCCACAGAGGAGTTATTGACATAAGCTTCGAGCGCAAGAGCGCTCGTCAAGCCCGCCGGGCCGCCACCAATGATGCCTATGCGTATCTTCTGATTTGTATTTTGGGATTGTGTTTGATTTGATGCCATCGACCATTTCCTTTATTGAACGTCCACGTACAGTTAATAACTGAACGCCTGCGTTCAGGATAGAGAGAAGATGTCTGCGCGCCATAAATCTGTTGGACGACAAAAAGACCCGGAGAAACGGGATCGTATCCTCGCGGCTGCGCGCAAGGTTTTTTTGCTCAGGGGTTTCGGTGCCGCAACCATCGAAGCCATTGCAAGCGAGGCCGGTGTATCCAAAGTGACCGTTTATGGCCACTTCGGAACTCTCGAAGCCTTGCTGCACGCGGTAGTCTTGGCAGAGGCCGATTCAATTAATTCCGCGATTTCGCGACCATTGGTGCAAAGCGATACATTAATAGAGGACGTGATTAACTTTGGGATACACCTTTTAAGCACGTTGCGAGAACGAAACACGTTGGACTTCGAACATCTTGTTGCAGCGCGAGCCACGCAGCAACCTGAACTCGTAACGGCGTACTTCGTCTCCGGGCGGGCCCGAGGCATGGAGTTACTGGCTAAGTTGATGCGGCCTGACATAGGTGAGAAGGCAGTGGAGGCGGCGGAAATGTTGTTTGCGCTATGGAGCGGTGGCGATCAGCATCGCGTCTTGCTTGGGCTGCGCGGGCCTCTCTCAGATGATGAAATCGATTGCCATGTCAGGTTTTGTGTCGATGTAATTGGCAAGGCTTATAGTTTAGACGAGCGCAAATGATAAAGAGCAAAGCTTTTCTTCCAGTTTTCTTGATCGCTAGCGTTCCTGCTTGATAAATGAAGCTAAGAGACCTGCCCAAACAGAGGCCTGTGATTGGCCACCAGAAATTCCTTCATACTATAGACCGTGATAATGCGCGGCTGCATTGCCACTACTTGCGGGGGCAAGGGCGAACGTTGGCGTCTTGCGTTAAACTAACCCCACAGCTGTGTTGAGGGCAGCCCTACCCGGTCCTTATCCTCATAGCACAGACCATCGGGAACATCCCTCTTGATCAGAAGAGGTCCGTCAATATCAACATAGGTGCAATGCTGACCAACGACATAGCTCGGCGCCATAGCCAAAGACGAGCCTCCCATGTTGCCGACCATCAACCTCTTACCGTGACGTTTGACTAGGTCTGCGAACCGAAGTGCTTCCGTCAGACCGCCGGTCTTATCGAGTTTGATATTGAATATGTCATAGTACGGTCGAACACTCTCGAACTCTTTCGAGTGAAGACAGGACTCGTCCGCCGCTAATGGGACAGGGGAGTCAAAACCAGCCAGTGAGTCATCGTCACCGCGCTTGATCGGCTGCTCGATCATCGCAACCCCGAGGGCCTTAAAGGTCGGCGCATACTCTTTAAGCTCATCGATCGACCATCCCTGATTGACATCGACGACGATCACGGCATCCGGCCGCACCTCGCGAATAATCTCTATACGCTCCACTGGTCGATCAGCATTGAGCTTGATTTTAAGGTTCTTGATCGAACTACTCTCGCGGGCCCGTTCTTCGATCTCATCCAGATCGCAAATGCCGATGGTCAAGACGGTCGGGAGTCGCCGCGGGATCATGTCGACGAGACTCCATATGGGTCTGCCGAGTGACTTCGCTTTTAAGTCCCAGAGAGCACAGTCGAGCGCGTTTCTTGCACCGCCAGGCGGTAGGAGCTCTTGGAGCGACCGCGTGTTGAGATCAAGAAATCCCTCGGCGCAGAAGTCCTCAAGTTGTTCCCTCATTGTACTGATGGTCTCGCCGAGATAATAGACGCCCGATGCTTCTCCCCGGCCCTGGAATGTTCCATCGGTGATTGTTACGTGGATCGTGTCGGAGGTGTACCGCACACGTCCTGTGATTGCGAAGGATCGTTTCAAATCAAATGTTACGGGCTGAAAAGTAATCTGCATAAAAAATCCGGTTGGAAGCAGTTGGGATGCTATGGAGCGATGTTCAGCCGAAAAGATCGAATGATCTCGTCGACGATGGGGCCTGTTCCGTCAATCAATGGATCAACGCAAGGCAACCCCAATTCCTGTTCGGTGCTGACCTTGTAGTCCCTCCGCTCTGCTTCGGTCATTCCCGTGGAGTTGATGCTGATCCCGACGCAACGAATGTCTGGGTTGACGAGGCTTCCCGCCAAGATCGTCCGCCTCATGAGTTCTTGGTAAGTCGGGATTGCAAAATCGGGCCAGTTTTTGAGTCGTATTCGAGTGGGTTGGTGACACATAACAAAGGCATCAGGCTGAGAACCAATGAGGAGGCCATGTGTCACTGAACCATAACCTGGGTGGAGAAGAGCACCCTGCCCTTCGATCACATCCCAATGATCATCATGATTGTCAGGGGACAGAAGCTCCGCCGCGCCTGAGATGAAATCCCCGACCACGGCGTCAATAGGGATACCGCGCTGAGCAATCATGATGCCCGTTTGGCCGGTCGCGCGGAACGTGGCTTCCAAGCCGCGCCCGGACATATCTCTTTCAAGCTGAAGAGCCGTGTACTTCTTACCCAAGGACGCGTCCGTACCCACCGTCAAAAGGCGCTTACCCGTCCTTTTTTTACCTGTCCCCACCGGCAAATCCGCAGGTGGCGTTCGGATGTCCACAAGTCGTGCGCCGGCGCGCCCGGCAACCGCCTTTAGCTCAGGAAGACTCTGAAGACGCTGGTGCGTTCCCGCGACAATGTCGATGCCAGCTTCGGCTGCCTCCAACAGAGACGGCAACCAAGCCTCCGCGATACCGCCCCCCACATGGGACACACCAATAAGAAGCGACTGAACACCGAGGTCTTTGGCTTTGGGAACATCGATGTCGTCAACACCGGCATCGGCGCCATCTGCGGACAGACGAATCTGACCAGCAACGAGATCCGGTCGCCAATACGCAACTCCTATGCCCGTTTTGGCCATATGGGCATCCGGTGCGCCGCCCAAGAACACCGCATAGGGCGACTGCAGCTCAATCGTCGTCATTGGTGTCATCCTCCTACTCGATAGAGCAACATGAACATTGATCACGCCGCCTATGCGTGGACTCTGGGTAGGCAGTTGCTTACGGTATCTAATCGTGGTCGTAAAGGCACTGAGGATGCATTCACTTTATATCATCTGGCTCGTTGCTCGCGCCTCCTAAAAGCGAATAGGGATTCCCGCACCGCCTCTCTGTCTAAACATTCGACTGGTACCAAAAACGATGCGATCGCTTGGATTTTTCTACCTCTATAGCTGATTTCCTGAAGGGTTGGACACCAAAGCCGGAGCCGGATTTCGCTGCGTCCAACACCCAGTTGACTGCGATCACGTAGTGAAGTATTATTCATTTTTTCGCTGAAAACATAAAGCCTAGGCCTTATTGATCTGTGATCGGACATTCAGAACCAAGCGATCGTTTGATCGATATCATCCGAGGCCATGCCGCCGCCAACCCAAGCGACGAAGCATTGATCTTCGGAAGCGAACGCATCACTTACGACGATCTTGTCGGAAAAACCGAGCAGTGCGCTAAGGCGCTGATCGTTCATGGTGTTCAGCCTGGCGATCGCGTCGCCTGCTATGCACCGCCCCATCCCCTCGCAATCATCACGGCTCTCGCGGCATTTGCAATCGGGGCAGTTTGGGTTGGCCTCAACCCAAAATACAAAAGAGGCGAGCTCCAGCGGCTCATCCAAGACTGTCAACCTTCAGTCATCATGGCCGCTAGCGCGGACGGACTGGCAGAAGATGCGCTGCAAGTTCTTAGTGCTGCGCTAGAAGGTGCGACTGCAACGCTCGTTTCGAGTTCGCAGGATCCAGATCTACCCTGGGTCAACGTTGACGCGTTTCTTCAGCAGGGGGATCGGTTAGATGCAGATTGTCTTGCGGAAAGGATTCCTGCGGATGAAGACGAGCGACTTGCAGCGATCGTCTACACATCTGGCTCAACCGGGCATCCCAAGGGTGCAATGCTCAGTGAACAACGCATGGTTCGCTTTGCAAGAACGCAGAACGAGGTATGGCCAGTTAAAACGTTCAGGTCGTTGAACTACTTCCCGATCAATCATGTTGGATCGTTGATCGACGTCACTCTGCCGACTTTGGTCGCTGGTGGGACGATGGTCATCTTGGACGAATTTGATCCGCAAGAAGCCCTTCGGTTGATGGAAGACGAGAAGGTGACCGTTTGGGGCTCCGTTCCTGCCGGGTTTCTCCTTCAGCTCGGCCAACCTAATTTTGGGAAGTTCGACCTCTCGTCGGTTGAGCTCATCGTGTGGGAGGGAGCTCCGCTGGCGAAAGACGCCATAGCGGCTTTGTCAAGCATCCACCCGCGCCTCGCCACGAACTATTCGATGACGGAAACCACCGGTGCCGTCACCGTGGTGAAGCCCACAAATGATGTTGACGTCTTGAGCCAAAGTGTTGGGTTCCCCCTTAAAGGGATCGATGTGAAGCTCATCACAGAAGACGGCGCACTTGCTGGTCCTGGTGAGACGGGCGAAATATTTGTGCGGAGCCCTTATGCAATGCTGGGTTATTGGCAGCGTTCTGACGAAACGGCACAAACCATTGACGATGATGGCTTCATCAAGACTGGTGACCTTGGTGTATGGCACGCCGATGGAAGCCTCGGTCTCGTTGGACGAAACAAGGAAATGTACAAATCAGGTGGCTACAACGTCTACCCTCGCGAGATAGAGACGCTCCTTGAAAGCCATCCCGCGGTAGCGAGTGCTTATATCGTCAGTATACCGGATCGAACGTGGGATGAGGTTGGCTTCGCGTTTATCGTTCCGCAATCAGATGTTAGCGCGGCTGACCTTACCGCATTCCTCAAAGACCACGCAGCAAACTTCAAAGCGCCCAAGCACTTCTGCATCACTGCCGACTTGCCCCTTCTTCCCATAGGCAAAGTCGACAAGCGCGCTCTCAAAGATCGCGCTTTGACCCTTTCAGGACAATCGTAATGGCTTCCGTCGTTCTCTCCCAAAATCGCAAGACCTCGACCGTCGCGTTGAACCGGCCCGAGAAACTCAACGCCATCAATAGTGAGCTTCTCGACGAGCTGCACGGCGCCCTGACCCAAGCGCATGCTGATCCGAGTGCGCTTATCGTTCTCAAGGGTAACGGCGAAGCATTCTCAGCAGGGGACGATCTCGAAGAGCTTGCCCAGAAGCCACCTTCTCTGGAAGAGGCGCGAGCATTTGCTCGTACGCTTCAAGACATCACCCGGCTCATTTGCTTTGGTCCCAAACACGTGATTTGCGCCACACACGGATGGGTTATTGGCGGCGCGATTGCGTGGCCGCTCAACGCCGACTTTAGCATCTGGTCAGACAACACCAGGTTGTTTTCACCCGAAGCCAGCTACGGCATGTTTGTATCAGGAGGCGTGAGCCATCTCTTGCCCGAAAGATGCGGTCGCGAGAACGCCGATCGGATCATGCTACTTGGTCAAAAACTGTCGATCAACGACCTGCAGGCCCTCGGGGTCGCGCAAAACGTCGTCCCAGCAGCTGATCTGGACGACGCCGTTAGCAAGCTAGCGGACCATCTCCTGGGCCTGCCGCCCAGCTCCCTTCATAGGTACAAGTCTGTTTCTGTCGAGCGTCTTCGCGCTCCGTTAGAGCAAGCGCTGAAGGCTGAAGAAAAAGCGCTCGTCTCCTGCGCTGAGCAAGCGGGTGTTGTGAGCGAACGAATAACCTCGTTTTCAAGCAGAAGCTGATGCGAAGGATCGCGCGATCCCTCAGCTACTTGACGATATCCCTCACTGGGTGCCTGAGTTGGTCGAGCTATGCCGAAGCTCAAGGTAATTTACCCCCAGAAGATCGCGCACAGGCTTCTGTTGAAAGCTGGGCTCCTTACGGGACCCCCGGACTGGTGGCCGTCCTCGCGGTGGACCAGAAGATCATTTGGAGCGGTACCGCCGGCTGCAGAAGTCTCGATCCTTGTGAGCCTTCCCGCGTAGATGATCTTTATGGTGCCGGTAGTATCACGAAGACCTTCGTTTCGGTTCTTGTGCATCAACTTGCCGGAGAAGGACTGATCGATCTTGATCAACCAGTCACTGAGTACATTGATCCCGCCCTCGTGAAAGGCGTCAGCAACGTCCACGCCGCACCCATCCGTACACTCCTCAATCATACGAGCGGCATTCCTTCGTGGGAAGAGGATCCTGGCTGGCGACGCGCAGGTCGAGGTGACGAGGTATTGATCGGTCGGATCTGGCAGAAAGCCGAAACACTGGATTGGATACGTCATCAAGAAGCTTTGAATGCTCCCGGTAAAGCTTTCCGGTACTCCAACACCAATTACACGCTCTTGGGATTGGTGATAGAAGCGGTCACTGGCCGTGACTTTGCCTCCGTCCTGAGAGACGAGATCTCTGACCCGCTACAGCTTGGAAGCATCATTCTCGAGGGTTTTGAGACGGTGCCATCCCGCCGCGTCCCTAGTCGCTATCATATGCTCTCGCGTTCCTTCGTCGAAGACGTTGGTGTCCATGATGCGTTTACGGATGTCTCAGACGGCTTAATTGATGTAAGTCTGTCGAACCTCTCCCACGAATGGGCAGCTGGCGGACTTTTGGTCACCGCTTCTGATCTCGCCCGATTTGCGAGCGCGCTCAGCGCCGGTGCTCTCTTATCTCCTGATCTGCAGGCGAAGATAACAACATTTGAGCCTATCGGCGAGCTAGTATCCGTAGGGCCGGGTCTGTTCAGAATGGATGCCGGAAAAGGCGTTGCGTTGATTGGACATCAAGGCGGTGCTTTAGGGTTCAACGCGGTTATGGCATGGATCGAGGGGACCGATGCAGCGATCGTGATTCTCGCAAATCTGGGGACAATTCACTCCGGCCATGGCGAGGAACACCACGTTTCAAACCTTTTGAGCAACGAAGAATTCTTCGGTGCATTGATGGAAATAGCCAGAAGCGCAAAAAAGCAAAGACGGCCTGAAGAGTAGTCGCGCAATCAGCGCGGCAAGAAGAGTAAATCCTGGGCAAATTTGATTTTCTCGCTTGGAGGGTCCCCGCCGTAGAGAAGACGATAACATAGGATTGAAATTCTCTCTGCGAAGGCATCGGGACTGCCACCTAGGTACTTGATCGCGGGGTCTTGCCAGGTGAAGTACTTCATCCCCATCGCATCAATCAGTTCCTGCACGGCATGAGCGGCCAGCAACCGACCGACTTCTGTCGTCGCAAAACCACTCTCACGACGCGCTGCGCCAGCAGCAATCCGCTTTGCAAGATCAGTGTTCAGATTTTGCCAAGCCTCCCGGAGTTCAGGGATGGCCTCAATCGCGGGCAGGAAGACGCGGTTGATGGGACCAACCTCACGAATAATCTCAAAGAACCTTCGTGTCGGGATCAGGATGTCATCAAAAGCATCACCCGTATGCGGACCACTATAGACCCGATCCATATCCGCCTGCATCCGCTCCTTGATAAGCTCGGTGACCAAGGTTTCTTTATCAGGATAATGATTGTAAAAAGTGCCGGTCGCCACACCGGCTGATTCAGTGATGTCGGTTATTTTCGTTTCGTGGAAGCCCATGCGGAGCATTGCCTCGAACGCTCCAGCTTTCAACCGTTCTCGGGTTTTCTCGCGGCGTAGGTCGTTGTGCGGCACTTTCGATGACTTGGCATCTATAGCTTTAGGCGCGGTTGTGGACATCAATGAAAACCTCTGGGACTGCCTCTCTGTGCGATGAACTGAAAGAGCGTTCACCTCTCAGTGGTATGCTTCGGTGTCATAGATTATTGTAATGCCAGTGTAAAATCACCCAACGAAGCTTCAAGCGATTGAAAATGAATTCATCAAGGGTAAGCCGCTGACACCGGACAGTTCTCTGCTAGCTCCATAGGATACCATAGTAGGCGCAGAAGGCAGCCATGAGGACGAGCAATCCGGCCTGAACACCACAGGAAGCAACGCGAACCGTCGAAACTCCGTGGGCACGAACGCGCTGCCATGAGGCAATCGTACCCGCTCCTAACGCGACGAGACCGACGATAAAGCCTAAACGCCAAACGATTATTGGCACGATTGTTGGTGATGTTCTGGCAACAACAGTCGCCCATTGAAGCTCCGCAAAAAGTGCAGACGCGAACGCGACGAAACCACCCAACAAGATCCAAGAGGAAAACTCGCGGCGAACGATCGCAACCACACCTCCGATGAGTAGCCACACAACGAGCCCGGCGACAAAGGGATAAAGGCCCAAAGCTGGACGGTGAAGGGCCGGAAGCTTCGTACTGAAATAGATAACGTGAGGCCCTAGCTGCCAACCTCCCGGCATGCGGTGAAAGGCGACACGCTTTAAGAACGGCGAGACGTCGTTCGTCGACGCTTCAAACCGCCAAGGTGCGACCTGCGTATACAAAACATCATTGATCACGACCGAGCTGTCTCCTGTTGCCTTCACGACGATCGGATTTTCAAACAGCGGCATGATCAGACGCGGCGCCAAGGCTAAGGTGCCATTGGAAGCGACGTGGCGGCGATAGTACCGCCCTTCCAAATCTACAAGGTCTTCAGGGGTTGGGAGTGCTTTGCCGCCCCCTAAATCTCCCCAAGAGGTATTGAACAAATGATCTTCACCAAGATGTTCTGAGATCTTTACGGGAAGCTCGAGGATGGTGTAGCCGCCGGGACTGAAGTCGCCGTCATAATTGTACTTCGTCGCGGTGCCAAGAAGGCTTACGAGATTTTGCCCCCACTCAAAGGCGTCGGAAGACGAGATCACAGCGAAGTAGGCAACATTGCTATCAGGATGAACTGCAAGGCTCGATGAGAAACCCTTGAGACCACCTGAGTGACCGAAGACCCCACCTCCAGGAGCGCCATACTCGATGAATCCGTACCCAACACTTCCGACGCCCCCCACTGGACGGCCACGTTCCATATCAATCATTCGCACAAAGCTCTGATGTGAAACGATAGGCTCATCGCCATCCGTTTGTTCAAGAAGCGCCGCCACGAACAGTCCCATGTCATCTGCCGTCGACCAGATCCCGCCGGCTCCGCCGAGAGGCGCGGTCAGTTGAATAGCGTCGCAGCTGATCAACCCCTCAGGTGCGCCGAGGACATAACAACCCGACGCGCTTGCAATGCGATTCTCTGGTACGCCCACGGATGTTCTGTTCATGCCCAATGGTGCAAAAATTTTCTCGTCAAGCACATCGGCAAAAGGCTTGCCTTCAATCGAAGCGATGATTTCGCCCATCAAACCAAATGCGAAGTTATCATAGGAGTAGAAGTCCCCCGGAGCCGAGATCGGCCGATAGGTTCGCGCCTTGGCTGCATCAGGAATGGCTCTTGGTTGGCCAATAGGGTCGGCCGTTAAGGTCAGTTCACTGTCCAATCCAGCGCGGTGAGAAAGCAGATGTCCGATGGTCAACGGAACATCGTAGGGCTCGCGGACCTGAAACCCGACAAGATGGTCATTGACGTTGTCGTCAAGCGTGAGTTTGCCCTCATCGATGAGCTGAAAAGCAGCAAGCGCAGTGAAAAGCTTCGTGATGGACGCGATTGAAAAGAGCGTCTCATCGGTCTGAACCGGCTCTCGAGTTCGTAGGTCTTTCGCTCCCAGCGCGCCCGTGCTGACGTCGACACCATTTTCACCCGAGGATGCCACCGCGAACACAGCCCCGGCTGCATGCCCCTCCCGCACAACAACTGCCAGCTCCTTCTCCAAAAAGGTGGCCAAGGTATTGGGATCGCCTTTTTCAAGCGGGCCTGACTCTTGCGCCAAAGACGAGACGCAAATAACAACAGCTAGAAAACTGAAGATAACCTCAATAACTTTCATGGAAGAAATTGAGAATGTATCATAGGCATTTTTCATGGGGGCTCCACGAACGCATAAAAAACTGAATTTTTCTTCATTTACATCGATAGAGGGCCACCGTAAAGTCCTACTCTACCAGACGCACGAGGAGGAGAATTCGGTTATGAGGCTCCCTGCCGTTGCCAACCATTTAGCATGCACCGCCTATCTCTTGGCGCTGACCCCTTCCGTCACGGTTGCGGCGGAAGAAGCGTCGGCGTTGTTTGACACGCACGGCTATGACGCTGCCGTCCGCAGCGCCATGGATAACTGGCCGCAGCCAGGAGCCGGGATCGCGATTGTTCAGAGTGGCGAAATCATCATGCTGGAAGGCTACGGTGTTCTCAGCACAAAGACAGGCGAGCCTGTCGACGGGGATTCCGTCTTTGGTATTGCCTCGGTGTCGAAGGGATTTGCAGCTGCGACGATCGCCAAGCTGGTAGAGATGGGTAAGCTTGATTGGGACGACCCCGTGGTTAAGCATCTCCTGTGGTTTGCCATGCCTAATCCGGCTGATACGCCTCGCGTCACACTCCGTGACCTACTCAGTATGCGTACCGGAATCTCAAGCGCAGAGCATACCTTCCGACGAGCGAGCCTTGACCGTGCCGACCACGTTTGGCGGCTCCGCTTTAACAAGCAAGTTCACCCTCTTCGAAGTGAGTACCTATATACGACTGATACGTATACAGTTATTGGCCAGATTGTTGCCGAAACAACCGGGTTAGCATGGGAAGAGTTCGCGGAAGACCACTTTTGGAATCCGCTGGATATGACGCGCACCAACGCAGACCATGTGGAAGCACGCGAATTGACGAACGCGGCTTCCCCCCACATCAGCGTCGACCAATCGTCAAAGATGCCGGTCATTTGGGCCTACGAGGATTACAACGCCGTGCCTGCAGGCGGCATCAATTCAACACCGAGAGACTTAGCCCGTTGGCTGATCTTTCAGATGAGTGATGGCGCAAACCTGCTTTCGCAGGAAAGCCTTGATGCCATGCGGGAGCTCAACACTCCCTTCCGAAGCCGCTACGACAGCAATATCTTTCAGCCAGTAACTGGTCGGGGACCTGACGGGATCACTCTAGGCGGCCATGCCCTCGGCTGGCAAACCCATGACTACAGGGGTGTACAGGTGGTGTTTCATCCGGGAGGTATTGACGGGTTCAAGGCCATGATCGGCTACGTTCCCGAGCTCGAGTTCGGAGCAGTCGTGCTTCTTAATGCGGATGATTATGAACTCGCCGTCGCGCTTTTTCAGACAGCGGTCGATTTCCGGCTCGGCCTTGGCGATCAAAACAAATGGTCGGATCGTTGGCGCCAATATGAACAGAACCGAGAAGCATCACTTGCGCAAGCGCGCCTCGCTTTGGAGGGAGCGCGCCGTCCCGGAACGACACCGTCCCTAGATCTCTTTGCTTACCAAGGAACCTATTCGGATCTCGGGGCCTTTGGGCGTTCGACGATTAAGGCGAGCGGGGATACGCTCGTGCTCTCATCCGGCCGGATGACGTATGATCTCGCCCATTGGCATCACGATGTTTTTAGGGCGACACCGCGTTGGCCTTACGAAACTGAGCGTTCAAAGTTCTTCGTGTATTTCCGCGTAGATGAGTATGGTGACGTGACGGGTTTTCGTCTGAGTATCGGTGATGCCTCTTTCAATCGTACACGAACGCATTCGTCTCAGGGCGCGGAATGATCGTCTCGTTCATAAGCCGCGAGACGACTCTACCGTGAGCCCCGACGCGACCTTTGCCATTTTAGGGGCCCTCATGGGTCTCGCAGCTCTAGCGGTCTGGGCCGAACAGACGAGGCTCGGCAAAGCTGTCTCCGCGCCCGCCATTATCATCGTCGTAGCAATGGTTGGCTCTACTTTCGGTGTCCTGCCGGCAAGCGCCCCACTCTATGACGCTGTGTGGACCTACGCGGTTCCGCTGTCGATCGCCCTATTTTTGATCAAGGCGGATCTCCTCGACATCGCCAAGCGAAGTGGACCGATGCTGGCAGCGTTCCTGGTTGGCACCGTCGGCGCGAGCATTGGTGCCCTCCTTCCGGCTGTGCTTTTCGATCTTGGTCCGGATGAAGCGAAGCTGGCCGGGGTGTTTGCAGCGACCTATACTGGCGGCTCACTCAATTTCGCGGGCGTAGCCCAGGCGATCGGGTTTGACGATCCATCCAAACTGTCCGCAGCCTTGGCCGTCGATAACGTTCTGGGAACGGCTTATATATTGGGAGCAAATCTTCTCGCTGGATGGAGCCTCTTTCGAAGCCGGTTCTATTGGGGCTCGGAGAGTATCTGCGAACAGGGTGAAGCTGCCGAAACAACCGCCGACGATCGCCAACCCAGTCTTCTCGACCTCGTGGTTTCGATTGCATTGGCGGCAAGTGTCTGTGCAGGATCTGCAGCGATTGCGCGAGTGTTTGGATTTGAGAGCTATGCGCTGTTGTTTCTCACTGTACTGATGGTCGCTTTAGCAACTGGTCTTCGTCAGCACCTTCGAGATCTTCGCGGTGAAAGTGTGCTCGCAATGGGATTGATGTTCCTTTTCTTTGGTGTGATCGGAGCTGGAGCCAATCTCGCGGATATGGCGACTTCAGCCCCAACCATTTTTGTTCTTGGGCTTTCAATTTTCATTTTCCATTTGATCTTTCTCCTCGGGGCTGCGCGGCTTTTTCGCTGGAACTACGGAATTGTCATCGTCAGTTCACTCGCCTGCATCGCTGGACCACCCGTCGCAGCGGCAATCGCGGTTCTGTTTGGGTGGCGCGCGCTCGTCACGCCCGGCATCCTGACTGGTGTTCTCGGGTACGTGCTTGGGAACTTCATTGGTGTTGGAATTTATCAATTGCTAGCCTGATACTTCTGGGGAGCACAAAATAAACATGCGAGGGCTGCATCTTGAGATTCAGGAAGACGTCTTTCGGCTGACGAAGTTGTTTGCGATCAACAACCGTATCGTTGATTGCGAAGAAACAATCCGCGTGGAGCTCACTGATGGAAGCTCGCGTGGTCGCGGCGAAGCCCTGGGCGTGTTCTTCGCGGGCGAGACCGCCCAGTCGATCAGAGCACAAATTGAAGGCCTCAGGAGCGACGTCGAAGCCGGTTTATCGCGGCAAGACCTTCAACACGCCCTACCGCCGGGCGGTGCTCGTGCGGCGCTTGATTGTGCGTTCTGGGACTTCGAGGCCAAACAGTCAGGTTGCTCGATTTGGGATCTGACACGTCTACATCCCAACCCTGTATCAACAACCTACACGATCGGCATTCAGTCTGCTGAACAGATGGCGCTTGAGGCCAAGTCAGCTTGTATCTTCCCGCAGCTCAAGGTCAAACTCGATGGTCATGAACCGGCCAGAAAGATCCAATCCATAAGACGCGTCCGGCCCGATGCATCTCTGATCGTTGATGCCAACGGGGCTTGGAGTATCGATCAGTTCCTAGATCTCCTGCCGGTCTTTGAAGCAACGGGCGTAGAACTCGTTGAACAACCCCTCCCCTCCGGCACAGATGCGGCTCTTGAGAAGACGCATAGCGATATTCCGATTGGTGGCGACGAAAGCATCCTCGACCGGAGGAATTATAGGCAAGTCGGTCAGTTCTACGATGTCATCAACGTGAAGATCGATAAAGCCGGTGGACTGACGGAAGCACTCGCTCTTGCAAATGAAGTCCGCAGATCGGGGAAAAGGATCATGGTAGGCAATATGGGCGGCTCTTCACTGTCGATGGCGCCCAGCTATGTTCTGGCTCAACTCGCAACTTTCGTTGACCTTGATGGGCCTTTGCATCTTGTTCGTGATGTTGATCACGCCATATCTTACGGGCTCGGCGGTGAACTGTCCCCACCGACGCGCGCGCTCTGGGGGTAAGATTCTCAGACTAAAATCTCACTCACCAAGGACAAGTCTGATTGCTGGACGCCGCATAATCATCAGCGTGCTTAGGATGTTTAGGGTCGCCGGCAAGACCGCAAGCGTGACAGCGACCGTGAACGCTGCACCTTTCGACACGGCCGATGCTGTCGCAACACCGCCGACTGAGAACAGTGAACCAAGGATAAGCGGCGCGAAAGCGTAGCCTGCTTTCTCGGCCGCGAACCACAGCCCGGCGAAGGCGCCGGATGTGGTAGAGCCTTCACCAGCGAAGCGGTTGGAAAGGGTGGCCAGCATCCCGAAGGCTACCAGTTGAAGGCCACCGCTTCCCAAACCTGTCAGAATGAACCCGACATAGGATGGCCAACGACTCCCATCTTTAGCGTAGGAGAGTATCAGTAGGCTTGAACCCAAAGCGTAGAGGAAGGCAGCACTGCCGTAGGCTACGACCTTCGACCTTCGTTTCAGGATAAGCGTCCAGATAGGCATAGACGCGATCATGCTACCGAGAGCCAATAGAAAGAGGACACTCAGGACACCCTCATCACCAAGGACAAATGCAGCGAAATACGGCCACGCCCCGAGAGCTATTCCAACTGCGAGGACCTGAAGAAAGTAAGCCAAAGCGAGCTCGACAAAAGGTCGATATCCAAAGGCTCTCTTGATAGGCCCAAGGATCCCTCCGTCAGTATCAATTTGATGCACATCGCTCCGTACTGGGATTGTCACGAATGAAACGAGCATGACGGCTGTTGTCAGAACACCAAGGCAGAGGGAAAAGAGACGATAGCCCTCCCGTCCACCGCCCGCCGCCTCGACAATCGGCGTGGCAAGCGCTCCACTCAATAAGATCCCCAGGACCGAGAAGCCAAGGCGCACTGCGATCATCCGATCGCGGTCGGCCGCGCGATCGGAAACATCAGCCGGCACTGCAATGTAGGGGATCACGAAAGCGGCCGATGCAAAGACCATCAGCGCATAAACACCCGTCACATGGATCAACGACAACATAGGCGCGGCATAGGATGGCGTCCAAAAAAGAAAGCTCATACCAATCCCGGCGCCGACAGCACCAACAAGCATCCAAGGCTTACGCGGGCCCCAAGCGGAGCGTGTGCGGTCGGAGAGGCCGCCAATCACCGGGTCTATGAGGACGTCGAGGAAGCGCGGTAGAAACAGCGCGATCCCCGCTATCGCCGGTTCCACGCTCAAGGTGTTTGTGAGGTAGTAGAGGAGGAGGAGCGACGGAACGGTCGTAACGATGCCAACGCCGATCGAACCGATTCCGTAGCCGGATATAGTCCCGACGGAAATGCGCTTCTGATCATTAAGCGACATAACGTTACTTTGAGAACGTTGGCAGGATCAGGCGTGATCCTTCTTCACCAAAGTGAACGGTCCAAACAGCTTCTTCTGTGTCAGGGTACGGCTCGTAGATGCCGGTATCGGCTCCGGCAAGCCGCAAGCGGATCCGAGCGCCTTCGGGAACCCGTGTGGCAACATTCGAGAACGCTAGGATGAATGACTGCTTCTCACCCGTCAGTGGGCGCACGGCTGATCTCGAAAAACTTGGGAAAGAACCAGCACTCACATACGGAAGAGGATCTGACGTCGGCGTCGACATCGATGCTCGAGCGACAGCCTCCGTTAAATAGACCACCTCACCGCTTTGCAGCACAGCTTCGAGATAACCGTGAAAGGCCGTGGACGTACTTTCGATCGCCGCCTCAAGCGCAAGGGAGGCAGACCCAACAATCTCAATATCGCGATCGAGCGGATTGGTTTCGAACACCCAACTCCTCTCCGCCTGAGCCTGAAGGTTCTCGTACACCACGTCACCGCGGCCGAAATTTGTATGAATGCGAGTTCGGTTACCCATAGTGGCTGAAAAATCAACGGCTCGAGTGTCTGTTGCTTCGGGCGGCGCAGTTCGCGAAAGGCTTCCTACATCTGAGAGGAAGAGCGTAAGCTCGCCGACACCTTGAGGCGGCCATGTCTCAGATTTCCGCCATTCATCCGTTCCCAGAATAGCGAATTCAATCGAGCTTTCTTTAACCACTTCGTTTCTGACCAGTGTCTGATCGAAAAAGCTTGCGATCCGTGCCCACTGGGCGGGCGGGTCGGGTCTCGGTTCCGAATCCACATGACGAAATGGGTCTGTATCGCGGTCTCCCCCATGCGCCCAGGCGCCGATCCATATAGTTTGCGGGTTCGAGAAAGTCAGGTAACGAGCCAGAGCGCCGTCAGCGGTAAAAGCATCGTACCATCCCGTCTGTACAAAGAGGGGCGTGTCGCTGGCTTCAATTGCAGCACGATGGCCGTATGGGCTCAAGTCTGCAAACACGAACTCCATGCCGCCTAAACGGTCGTCACGATGCTCTACACCATCTAGCCCATCAATGATCGATGGGTTGTTTCGGTCATCGATTAGATTGCGAAGGGTCTTCTTTCCTTCCACCGGCCTCACACCAGTGATTACCTGGCGCAGCATCCAGCACGACAATCCGCTAGCGCCCTGCAAGGCGCAGACGTCATTCCTGTCCAAGTGACCAACAGCCGTCCCCCAATCTTCGAGGTATCGATTGGTCACACCGCCCGGCTGAAGCAGCCCAAACTGCACATCAAAGTCCGAGAAGAGAAGCGCAGCCGCTTTGATCGACTTGCTACCCGAAGCTAAGGATAGCTCAGCAGACGTCCCGGCGTAAGAAACGCCGAGCGTTCCAATGCTACCGTTGGACCAGTCCTGCTCAGCAAGCCAGTCCGCAACAAGCCCCATATCCGCGGTTTCGCGCGGTGTCGATTCAGCAGCGCGATCGCCCCCGGAAGCGCCTGTCCCGCGAGCATCAGCTAGGACGTACACAAAGCCTCGATCGTTGAAGAACTTGACCTTCGCGGGCTCGATTTCAGTTTCTTCGAGGATGCCGAAAGACATCCCAATGCGGCCGAGCCAGCCAACGTTAACGCCCCTCCAGTACCGGGTCGTCTCCATCAGCACCGGGAATTTTTGCTCTTCACCCGCATTTGAGGGAAGCCAGATGTCAACTGCAATCTCGACACCGTCATCCACAGGAATGTAAACCGACGTACGACGGCTTTCTTCAGACCCCACGCGCTCATCGCCCGGTGGAGTGTAGAGGGCAAAAGACCAAAAAAAGATACATGTCGCGATCGCGAGAACTACGTACCCTGTGTTTCGAAGAGCGCGTAGCATAGTTGCATCCTCAGTACAGGTCTGAATTCTTGAGACAAGACCAGAAAACTCCGCCAGGATTAAGCCAAGACGGAGCTTTCTGGTTGATCTAGAAGCTGAGAACCGCGGCAACGCCGATCGTGCGGGGCTTGTTGCGATTGATCCCAAAGGTTGCGTCGCCGCCCTGCTGGGCAAACTCGTTGCCAACATTCTCAACAAACCCGAAGACCGAGTACCGGTCGGTTTCTATACCCGCACGAAGATTGCCAATCGTATAGCTCTCGAGCGTGATAAAGCCAGTGAGCGGATCAAAGTCTGGACGCGTCGTACCAGAAACAGCGTCACCAGTATGGGCAACGTCCCCGTAGAACACCAAGTCTACACCAGGTTTGATCGATCGGGTGTAATCAATAAACGCGCCGAGGGCTAAGTCTCGTGCAACAGGAACACGCTGTCCGTCTTCAATCAGGAAGACCCCCGGTGAGAACTCAATCGCATCCTCCGCGAACTCCGAAGATTGAACGGTCAGGTTACCCCCGATCGTTAGCTCGTCAGTGATGTCATAGACAACTTCCAGTTCGGCGCCAAAGATCTCAGCCGCACCCGCGTTGCGAACGATGTTGAAGATCGGGTCAGAGTTATCCCGGAACTGAAGGTCGCTCGCATCAGTATAAAATACAGCAGCGTTCAAGAAACCTCTGCCTGCTGCAAATGTCGACTTCCCGCCGAGTTCGTAAGTCAAGACCTGATCTGATCCGAACTCCCGAGGTGACTCATCCGCAGAAACGTTTGGGTTGGAACGCGTGTTGATGCCGCCAGGGCGAAAGCCCTGAGCTACCGTTCCATAAATCAAGCCATTGTCCAAGACCTTGTAGCTCAAGCCACCGCGGGCCAAGACCTTGCTGTCGCTTCCACTGACCGGGTCTGAGACGATGACAGGAGCAGCGCCGAACCCAGAGGTCGGCAAGCCAGTACCAGGATCAATGGCTGTGAAATCGGCAGCGGACGATGTTTGCTGACCATCGAGGCTTTCGTCAAACCAACGAAGACCGCCAATCACGGTAAGTCTATCGGTAAGCGCATATTGGGCTTCCCCAAACAAAGAAAACTGTTCGTACCCAACCTCTTCCGTGACAGCTTGGACCTCGCCATTATAGGTCGGGTTAAAGACCGTTACCAATGGCGTAAAATCAGGCGCGAGCGTCTCCGTCGCTGCGACGGTTTCGCGGTCCCGATAGTAGGCTCCGACAACCCATTGCAATCGGCTGTTATTGTTCGATGCGAGACGAAGCTCTTGGCTAAACACCTCCTGCTCGGCGATACGGGTTGTGGGGATGCCTTGGCGAACGACAAATGGCTCACCAGTCAGAGCCAGAGAAAGCCCTTGAGAAGCAGGTGACAGCTCAAATTGGATTGCGGCATTCGGCTGATCTCCCTGACGATTGAAATCACGATCGTAGATGCTAGTCGCCGCGGTCAGTGAGAAACCATCGAACTCGTACTCCGCTACGAAACTCCCGAGCGTGAGTTCTTCTTCCGCGAACGTTTCCGCCTGCCTAAACACGGTCACATCGCTGAACTCGTTGAGGAGCGAAGGTGTCAAGCCGTTGTCATCAGGGAACACAAACGAGTCGAGACCTTGGTCGAGCTCTTGGTAGGTCAACGAACCCGTTAGGGTCAGTCTGTCTGTTGGTGTCACCTGCAACGTACCGCGAACACTGAAACGGTCAAAGGCATCAGCATCCTCTTCACCAGTTGCGAGGTTATCGATGAAACCACCATCGTCTTCATACGAAGCGACGATTCTTAGGGCCGCGCGATCTTCAACGATCGGTATATTGACAACCCCATTCGCGTTATAGCTTACGGAGCCGTCTTTTGTGGTAGAAACCTCGCTGCCGAACCGCGCCGAAAAGGCGGTGGAGTCCGGTTGGTTGGTGATGAGCTTTACAGTGCCGCCCATTGAACTTTCACCATACACTGTACCTTGAGGTCCGCGGAGGACTTCGATCCGAGCAAGGTCGAGGAAAGCAACGTCGGGGACATTCGTGTCGGGCAGCGGTGTCTCATCGACGTAAAAGCCGATAACAGGAAATTCCGTATCAGCACCAACAGTGTTCGTCAGACCACGAAGGGCAAGCTGATTTTGTGACGGGCCGCGTCGAGTGAAGTTCAAACCCGCAATACGGGTGGCAATATCAGTGATATCGACGGCGCCCGAGCGCTCTAGCGCTTGTTGATCCACATTTGAGATGGATGCAGCCACATCGGTGATGCTCTGCTCACGCTTGGATGCGGTGACGATGATGACATCATCGTTCAAATCCTGCTCGCCCTGCGCGCACGCCGACTGCGCCCACGCCGATGTGAACATCACGCCAGCCGCTGTCGAGCACAGCAATACGGTCCTGGAGATTGGACCCACTCGTTTTCTATCTACCATTTCTGCCTCCCTTAAGGTTCTCCCTGACGTTCAGCGCAACGTGTGTCGCCAGCATCAATCGACGCCTGTTGAAAACTGAATAATTATTCATAGTTATCGAATGTTTCGCAGAGAATGTCAAATCGCCATGCCTCTTCGGGCCATCTGAGCGAAAATCGATCGCGAAATGAGTGAAGATATATTCAAAACTGGAATGCCCAGCGGCGCCGAGAGACTTTCGCGCCTGAAATCTTGGCCGGTCGTGTACAGCGCGCGCCGTCAGTCCCTCAGGCCATCGCGCCACTCCATTGCCATGGCTACGCCGTCACCGTCAGCGGCTCTTTTTTAAAGGAAGCATTGCTTGTGGAGTGGTTGCGGGTCATCGTGAACTCATCTTGTTCTCCGTCGATGTCCCAATGGCCTATAATCTCGGATCCGTCTTCTGACAAAATTCCGTCGTAAAAAACGCTATGGGCAAAATCGCCCCCCCCATCATAGAGCGCGTTCACAAAAAGTGTGATCGTCGATGGTTCCCATCCATCGACTTGGGTTCAACGCGCGACCAATAAAAAATCTAGACTGCGTTTTTGATTCAACAAAAAGGTAACGCAGTCTAGGTTTTGATGAAAGAAACATGGTGGCCCGAACATTTACCTGTAATCCGGGCATAAAGATTATCTGTTAAATGCCCCAAAAGGTTCGGCTCGCTAATGTCGCCCGAGAGGTCGCCGCCATCATGATGAAGCCGCGCCAGAAGCGGGACTTCCCTTACCTCACCTTCGGGTATCCAATAAACGCCCGACCACTCTCCTGTAAGGTTTAGGGTTTCCATTATGTACTCCCGGGTCCGTTGTGACGCTCGCGGGAAGACAAGGTACAGTCTTCAGGCGCCGTCATCCAGCGTCGTAGGGCTGGCAGATCATCAGCCGGTTTGTGCTGCCCCCAGCGCGGATCTGCAAGGGTGCAACACTTAATGATTCGGCGCAAATGGGGCTCTACGCCGAGTGCGCAAGTGCCCAGTCCTGCGCTCACCGCCACCGCAGGGGTACCAGCAAGTCATGCGCGTCGCGATAAGGTCGACCGTCGCGTCCTTTCGGTTTTATGCACGCGTACGCGTGACGACGCGCCGATATGCGATCCGCCAAATTACAAGGGCCACCAAACCACCGATGACGCCCATCATGACTGCACTGTGTAATGCACTCCACCACCCCGCGACGGTCAAGCGCCCATCAATGACGATATCAACACCGCCTTGGCGATATGTTGTGTAGCTGCTGTTGCCAGTAAAAAAGCCTGTCAGCATAATGATCATGACTAAAAATGGCACCAGGTAGCCCGCCAAAACGCCAATCCACCATTGCCGTAAT
>JBCBRD010000013.1:0-28435 GCA_039819885.1 Pseudomonadota bacterium | reverse complement strand
CGGCTTCAATCAACCCCGCCGCAAGCGAGCGGGACTTTACGACCCGCGTGTACCAAAGCCACTTGTCCAGGCGCTGACCAGGAAGCACATTCGAGGCACCACCTGTCGCCGGCTCGATCTCAGGTTTTGCGCCGCCCTTTCGGGTCATGGCTTCTTCTCATCTCCCGACGGCTTGTCATTGCCGCTCTTCAAAGCATCCTTCAAAGCCCCAAGTGCGGCAAACGGCGAATCCGGATCGATCCCCTTTTTCCGCGAAGGTGCCGATGTGTGGACCCGCGGCTGGTTGCGATTGTCGCGATGGCGATCATGACGCCGCCCGCCCTCGCCTGCCTTACCACCTTTGCCGCGCCCGCGTGATTGTTGACGACCTTCACCACCCGGGCGGTCCTGTGACGGTCCAGCGTTAGCCCGATTGGCTCGTCCACGTTGACGCTCGCCACCAGATCCCTTCTTTTGAGCGCCATCAGCACGTGCACCTTCACCAGCTGGAGCGTCAGCAACGCTCCCCTCACCGACAGATGCGCCGCCGCGTTGTCGATGACCCCGACCACGCGCTTGACGGTTTTCCGGTCTACGGTGACGTTTCGGCCGCCAGATTTCCTCGAATTCGTCTTCGGGTTCTGCAGCCACCGCACCGTCTACAGCAGCAACATCTGCAACCGCCGCCCCATCACCGCCAACGGCGTCAACTGCAACCGCTCCAGCATCAACGCCTTCGACCGTCGCTACGTTGCCCGGTTCTGAAACCGGTGTTGGCGTCACATCTTCAGCAGTCTGCGGTGCAGCGGCACCAGCTTGATCGGCAACGGCCGCACGATCAGCATCGGGACCTGCTGGAACCTCGGGCTGGGCATCAGAAACGACGTGCGCAACGTCATCCTGAGCGTTGGCTGCAACCTGCGGCGCACTTTCCACACCAGCCCCAGACTGAGCTTCAGCCGCTTGCTTATCGTCGCCAACATTCACCACATCTGGGGTCTTGGTTGACGGTTCAGCACCAGCTGCACCCTCCTTTAAGTCCGCAACCGCATCGCCAGGTTGAACCACCTTCTTACGTCGTTCCAACCTAAAGCCGAGTTCCTTCAGGACATCTGCCAACTCATCAGGCGAACACCCCAAGATCGACATCATGTCGGGCGTCGCAAAAAAACCGCCATCACCCGTTGAGCCCTTTGGTGGCTGATCTTCAGTCTCAGGTTTACTGCGGAATGCCACCAATGGCCGGATCAGATCGGCCAACCGCTCAAGAATATCGAACCGGACGGCCCTTGGGCCGCAAACATGAAATCCGTAGCCACGGTAGAACGCTTCGGGTGTTTCAGCATTGGTCTTCACAGATGTCAGCCCGGCACGCGGCGGATCAGGTAAAGCGTTCAAGTCAAGTCCTGCGCCAGTGCCCTTGTTCAAGGTCCACAGCATTGCGGACAGCTCCGCAGGTGCCGGTTTCAGCAACATAGGCAGGTATATGTTGAAAGCTCCGAAACGCACGCCGTAACGGCGCAACTGAGCCCTGGCAGGCTGGTCCAGCGTCTTCAACTGGTCGGCCACCGCTTCCCGTTTGAGAACCCCAAATCCTTCCACCAACTGGAACGCGATGCCCTTGGCCAAGCCTGACACATCCTCTGCGCCAGCCAAATCAACCAACGGCTTCAGTTTTTCCGTGATGTACTCTTGAACAAACCGCTCGATCCGTTCCTGAATACGTTCGCGATCAGGGCCCGAGAGATACTCAGTGTCTGCAACCAGTGCGACAGTCGGTTTCAGCGGATCATCAGCGGCGGAAAGCTTGCCGATTTCTTCGCCCCGCCAGAGCACAACGCCAGGACGTGCGATTGAAAACGCATCGGCCTTAGCAGCAATGACCCGCCGTGCCCTCATGGCAAGCTCTTGTTCAAGCACCTGCGCCGCCGCGTTGCGCTGCGCTCTGCCGTGCACACCTTCACCCTGCTTGTCCGGGAAGAAGCGAAAGCCCTGCAATCGGCCGACAAAGTGGTTCTCGACAGTAATCGTACCATCCGTTCCAATATCAGCCGTCAACTGATCTTTATCGCGCATGCCTTTCATCAAAGCACTTGTACGCTTGTCGACAAAACGTTGCGTGAGACACTCATGAAGTGCGTCCGACAGCGAATCCTCAATTTCGCGCGTGCGGCCCTGCCAATGCATTGGGTCCTTCAGCCAGTCCGCACGATTGGCAACAAACGTCCATGTCCGGATGTGCGCGATACGATTGGCCAGCGTATCAATGTCACCATCGGTGCGATCGGACAGGCCAACCTGCTTTGCGAACCAACCCTCGCAAATGCGTTCACTAGGCCCCATCAACGACTTGTAGAGCGACGCAATCATCTCGGCGTGAGAAGCGCTCGAAATCTTACGGTAATCTGGGACTTGGCAAACTTCCCACAACTTCGCGATCGCTGCAGGGGCGGACGCCAGGCGTTGGATCTCGGCATCAGCCGTCACAGCCTCAAGCGCCTGTAAATCATCGGCTTCGCGCGCGCGGACTAACCTTGCTTTTCCAGGCGCCTCATTCAGCGAGTTCTTCAGCGCGGGCAGGTTGGCAAAGTCCAGACGACGGTTCCGCCATTGGAGAAGCTTGACGGGATCAAAGTTGTGGTTCTCTAAACGCTCGACCAACTCAGGCTCAAATGGCTCAGCATCTCCCGTAACACCAAACGTCCCGTCATTGAGATGCCGCCCAGCACGTCCCCCGATTTGTGATAGCTCGGCAGGCGTCAAAGCGCGATGGACATGTCCATCGAACTTGCGAACAGCGGCAAACGCGACATGGTCCACATTGAGATTGAGGCCCATACCAATCGCATCGGTTGCGACCAGATAGTCGACATCGCCAGACTGATAGAGTTCCACCTGGGCATTCCGGGTCCGCGGGCTCAGTGCCCCCAGAACAACAGCCGCACCGCCGCGTTGGCGCCGGATCAATTCGGCAAGCGCGTAGACCTCACTGGTCGAAAACGCAACAACTGCGGTTCGAGCAGGCAGTCGTGTGATCTTTTTTTGCCCTGCATAAGTGAGCTGGGACAACCTGGGCCGTGAAATAAAGTTTGCGTCCGGGATCAAATCCTGGATCGCATCGCGCATGGTCTGCGCACCGAGCAGCAACGTTTCATGTTGCCCCCGTGCGTGGAGCAACCTGTCAGTGAAGGTATGGCCTCGCTCGGGATCTGCCGCCAATTGAACTTCATCGATGGCCAGGAAATCGACATCCAGGTCTCGCGGCATCGCTTCAACAGTCGAGACCCAGTAGCGGGCGCGTTCAGGCTTGATCTTCTCTTCACCAGTGACCAACGCAACGTTATTGACCCCAGCGCGCGCAACCACTTTGTCGTAAACTTCGCGTGCCAACAGCCGCAGTGGCAATCCGATGATGCCGCTGTCGTGCCCAAGCATCCGCTCAATGGCCAGATGGGTTTTACCGGTATTCGTCGGCCCGAGCACCGCCGTCACGTTGCGGATGCGCGTTTGCAGATCGCTGGCCATGTAAGTCTCCTAAATGCCTGCTGAGGGCCCGTTGGCAATGAGCAGGCGCCGTCTGATCCGAGTGGCATGGCATTAGCGCGCGTGCAAGATCAAGGGGAGACGGCGAAAGAAGGCGTTTTGTTGGCTGAAGTCGCTAGTTTTTTGGCATCGACCGCGACACTGCAGACAAACAAGTCGTGTGAAGGTCGTCCCTGTTTCGCGAAAGCCACCGCTGATGGATGGTCCTAACGGAGGGGAAACAAACTAAAAAGGGCGGCCAAAGCCACCCTATTACTAAGTCCCTGTCAGCCGCCCGCAATCGACCGGCCACCTTGTATCTCGGCTCAGCGCGACATCAACGCGATCCGTCCGCGATTTCCCGTTGTGATATCGATCTGGCGTGCAGTGAGCTTGACCGGACCCGCCATCGTCGAGATCCGGATCTCATGTGGAATGTACATTTTTGCCCCAGGGACCGGACGGAGCGCAACTTCCAAAGCCTGCCCTTGAGACAACCGATGCGTCTCCGCCGACGGCGTGTAACCGGAGATGGGCTGGAAGCGCACCGAGCAAACAATCGCGATACCTGGCTGGCCAGCTGTCCGCAAATCCCCAACCGCCTCTTGCTTTTTATAGGACAACGCAAGGTCAAAGCGCTGTTTTCCATCAAAGATCTTCAGCCGCTGATCGCAAGGGTTCTTCGACTTCGGCTTGGTCATCGCCATAACGGCGCTCAGTGGGTCCAAAACCCCCTTTAAGTGCGAACGTTTTAGTGGGATTTCACCAGGCTTGACAGGCAAAGGAGGCCGTTGGTCAACCTTCGAGACGCGCCCCTTTTTGAAACCAAGTTTGATTGCACCACCTTTGTTTCCGGATCGGAAGTTGAAGAGGTAAGCATCCGGCGCCGGGCGGCGCTTTGCAACGCGCCCAGTGGAACGTGTGAGCCCACGCCAATTGACGACGCCGAGCAAGGCGGAAATCTGTGCATCGCCATCAAGCGCATAGCCCTGTGGCCCGACTTTTGAGCGGAATTTAAAGTCGCCGATATTGAATCCGTTGAAGGAAATCGTGTAGGTGGCCTCGACCTTGGAGGGCCATTCACCTGCCTGAGCGCTGAAAGGCATCAAGACTGCAGCACCAAACAAACCGACTGCAACTGCGCTCACGCATCCGGTAGGACGGATTGCGGACGCTAACGAGAACCACTGGAACATACGAACACCAACCCTTTGACAACTCTGAACTGAACACGCAGACCAGAGCGCGGTCGAAAATGCAGACCTTTTGCGCCTAATCTGTGTCAGCCAAAGTCTGCCAGCAAACGCTTAACGAAGTGTTCCACAGCGTTTCAATGTGAGGCAGGTGGTATCCTAAGCCGACCAACAGCGGCACACCGGCCAAAAACGGCCGAAATACCGCCAATTGGGACGGTTCGGCTTGACGGAACAAGCCGCCCTGTGTACTTGTCGCGACTTCGCATGAAGCCGCCCGAGATCAGGGCCTTTGCGCGTTCCCAGATACTGATGTCCTGACAGACCTCTGTCCTGATCAGGATTAAGCGAGTGCGGCCCCAGCCAGACCTTGGCGCGCGAGGGCCGTCGCAGGAGTGACACGACAATGACGAGACAATGTGAACTTACGGGCGTCCTGCCGCTTTCCGGCCAGAAGCGGAGCCACGCTGAGAACAAATCGAAGCGTAAGTTTCGCCCAAACCTTTGTAATGTGACGCTGATTAGCGATGTGCTTCAGCGTTCGTTCCGCCTCCGCATCACAGCAAAAGCTCTGAAAAGCGTTGAGCACCGCGGTGGCCTGGATGCCTATCTCGCGAAAGCGAAAGATCATGAGCTTTCAGACAAGTGTAAGCGGATCAAGCGCGACATCGAAAAATCAAAAACCGAAGCAGCGGAGCCGGAAGCAGCGGCCGCCTAAGGACGTCTTGGTCTGAGTACAGACTGAAAAATCTAACGAGCCGTCGGAAACCCCGGCGGCTTTTTTATGCTCGTTTGACAGCATGTAATCCCGTGCGCCGCAGGATTTCTTCCTGGCGTTAAGCGCACAGCCAACCGAAGATGTCCGCTTCCACGCCCGTCGTACCGCCCTCATCATACAGTCAAAGTCAGCCCACCCGTGACCACGTTCCAATCTGCCCTTCTATTATTCTCCATTTTGTACATCGGCGCACTTGCGTGGGTGCTAATCCGCGCAAATAGCATCGCGCAATCGAACGCCGCCTCAAACGGTTCCAACACAGACAGGTTGGCGGAGTACTTTGTCTCAGGTCGCGATCTCGGACTTTGGACAGCAATCGCCACACTCGGCGCGACTGAAATTGGTCTGATCACCATCGCCTACAACGCACAGAAAGGCTTCAACGACGGGTTCGCTGCTTTCCACATTGGCATTGCAGCCTTCGTTGGCTGCGCCATTGTTGGCATGACAGGCCTTATCGTCCGTCCACTAAGACGCGCCAACGTACTCACTATCCCTGAATACTACGGCAAGCGCTACGGGCAGGACGTCCGCATTCTCGGCGCGACAGTGATGGCCCTCGGCGGCATACTGAACATGGGTCTTTTCCTGAAAGTTGCCTCTGTTTTTCTCCTCGCTCTACTCGGCGTCGATCCCAGCTCGGGATGGATAGCGCCGCTCATGATCGTTCTCGTCACCATCGCTGTCGCCTACACAGCGTATGGCGGCATGCGATCCGTCATCGCCACGGATGTTTTCCAGTTCATTTTGATGGTGATTGCACTTCTCGGAGGCGCAGCCCTCCTCACGACCATCATTCCGGTCAGCGACGCCGTCTCGATCGTTCAGGACAAGAAAGGGGACGCAGGCTTCGATCCGCTGATCAACGAAAACTTTGGCATTAGCTACATCATCTGGATGATCTTCGTCGCCGGAATCGTCTCATCAGCCGTTTGGCCAACCGCTCTGTCGCGCGCGCTGTGCATCAGGGATGAAAAAGATGTCGCCCCCGCCTACCTCATTGCGTCGGTCGTGTTCATGGGGCGAATGATCCTGCCAGCATTCTTAGGCGTCCTGGCTTTTGCATACTTCAATGGCACCGCGAACACACCATCAGCCGACGTCCAGGCCCAACTTGCAAAGTACGGAACAGACGCCGACCTCGCAGCCACACCGCTCATGCTGGGCCAGGCCTTACCGGAAGTTCTCGTCGCATTCCTGGCAGTCGCAATGTTCGCATCCTTCATGTCGACGCAGGACGGCTACCTGTTTTGCTGGTCATCGATCATCGCGCGCGACATCGCCGGCCCACTCACCGGCCGCACCGAAGACGCAAACTTTCAAATTACAGCCACCCGCTTCGGCATCGTGCTCATCGCACTCTATGAGGTCTACTGGGGCCTGATCTATGCTGGCAAGGAGGATATATGGGACTACCTCGCTGTCTCCGGCTCGATCTATTTCTGTTCCGGCGTCGTGCTGCTGATCGGCGGGTTGTATTGGGCTCGCGCAACCCGCCGTGGCGCGCTTTGGGCACTGGCAGCGGGCTTCTCGGCCATCATTGGGCTTAGTCCAGTGAAGGCCACACTCGGACTTGATCACATCTCAGCACCCATCGTTGGGTTTGGCGCAATCGCATTGTCCATTTTGGCATTCATTCTTGGGTCACTGAGCGAACCGTCCCTGGCGCGCCAAAAGCCAGAGAGCACCAGCGCTTCGAACACCTAACCCTTCATCGCCAAGAGGTAGGCGGCATAGAGCAACACGACGGATAGAATAAGCCGCAACAACCAGTCCGGAATAATCCCGATCAGCCGCGAACCCAGCAAGATCCCCGGGATCGATCCGACCAACAAAGCACCCAGCAAACCGAACTCGACGTTGCCCATGGACAGATGTCCAGCACCCGACAGCGCCGCAAGTGGGATTGCATGAACAATGTCGGTCCCCACAACGCGCCGCGCGATGAGACTGGGGTAAAGGGCGGTCAGAACAGCAACCCCAATTGCACCAGCACCAACCGACGTTAGCGTCACGAGCACGCCCAGAACAACGCCAAACAACACCGTTACGATAGGTCGAGCTGAAACCGCCCGGCTTTCCAGATCGGGTTGCTTGCGCATCAGCACCGGCACAAGGGGAATGGCAATGGCGCTCACGACGAGCGCAACAGCTAGCACTTTACGAATTGATGCAGCTAGCGCATCGGTATCAATCGTAGCAGAATTGAGAACCGCCAGTGTTACCAGCGTCGCCAGTAAACTGCCGGCAGCCAAGTAGCCAAGTATCCCCCAATTGACATTGCCAAGCCGGTGATGACGCCATGCAGCGCTGGCCTTAGTGACGGATGCAAAAACGAGATCGGTCCCAACAGCAACAGCCGGTGCGACACCAAACCCGGAAATCAGCATAGGCGTCGTGAGGGCACCAGCACCCACACCGGTCATCCCGACAAGAAAACCGATGACAAAGCCACCCGCCGCGATCAGCGGAAATGGGTCCGCAGTGAATAGTCCGGAAATCAATGCATCCATACCCGGAGTATCCGCCGAAGTCAGTCCATCCCGCAAGCAATCGCAGGCTAGAATTCAATAAAACATCCGCGGTCATGAGCCAGACCCACGCACAGTGAGCATCGCTGCCGCAAGGTTGTGCAGACCACAGTCAAGACCCGCACATTACCCTATACGATAGCTGTAAGCTGCTCCGGCCGCCGTCAAGATTTTGGCAACCTCGCGAGCGCGCCGCTCAAGTTCATGACGATCGTCACTGCTATCACCAAGATCCGCACACAGTCCGGAACGCAACAAAGCCTCATCCAGGACTAACTGCAACGCATCGCGCTGGCCCGAATTTGCATCAATGTCGTCAACCAGTACGTCACCATTGATCTCAGCAATGGTGCCACCCGCAACCGACGCACCGGTAAGTGCATCAACAATCATGAAGGTGCCCACACCGGTCTGATCGGCAAAGCGGTCAACAACCGTCGGACGTGACAACTTGATTTCGGCGAGCGCAATATCGTTCATCGAACAAGCGTAGTCACTCGGCCCACTCGCAAGCGTTTCGAGATCGAGCAGCGCCTGAACATCAAACTGCTCAATAGCCACCAGATCGGTCGCTGTTCTCAGCAGGTATTTCGAGCTAAGATCGTAGGGTTCCTCGGACAACCAAACGAGCCGAGCATTGAACCGGGTCGCAGGTCGGGCTTTGGTTTCGCGCCCAGACAAAACCGCACCTCGCGCAATGTCGAGATCCGTATCAAGTTCCAGCGCGACCGCATGCCCCTTCCGGGCGATCTCCAGATCGCCATCCATCGTGGCGATACGTTTAACCTTGGCAGACCGCTCGCTGAGGGCATCAAACACCTCATCACCAACAGCGACACGCCCTGAAGAAACCGTACCCGCCAACCCACGAAAGTCTTTACGGTCCCAAAGTACGCTCTGCACTGGAAATCGAAACGGTCCTTCGTCATTGGAGACACGAGCCGGTGCCGCATTGAGCCTCTCAATCAACGTCGGCCCGCGATACCAATCCATCTTATCAGATCGCGCAGCAACGTTGTCACCTCCCAGCGCAGCCACCGGGATCGCGGCGGCATCGTCAAATCCAAACCGTGCAACAAGTGCCTTGAAGTCATTCTCAATATGCCGATAGCGATCCTCTGCATAGTCAACAAGGTCCATCTTGTTCACCGCGAGGATCACCCGCCGCACACCCATCAAATCAAGAATAGCAGCATGCCGCCGCGTCTGCCGTTTGATGCCGTGACGGGCGTCAGTCAACAAAATGGCGACATCGGCGTGACTGGCACCACTCGCCATGTTGCGCGTGTACTGCTCATGTCCGGGGCTATCGATGATCACATAACGGCGCGCCTCGGTATCGAAGAACCGCCAGGCAATATCAATCGTGATGCCTTGCTCACGCTCGGCCGCAAGACCGTCCACCAACCTTGAAAAATCCGGCTGACCGTCAGCAGTGACATTGCCAGCCAGCAACTGCGCACGCTGGTCTTCGTGCAGGTCAGATGCGTCCCACAAAAGCCGGCCAATCAGCGTGGACTTGCCGTCGTCAACAGACCCGCATGTCAACAACCGCAAGCTGTCTTGCGGACCCACACCAAGCCCGGCAGCCTCCCCGACGTCCGGGTATGCTTGCGCGCGATCTGAGCTGTTGGTTTGTTCAATACCCTCAAAGGTCGCATCGTCCTTCGGAGTATCCAACGCAACAGCAGCACTTGAAAAAGCACTCATCAGAAATACCCCTCTTGCTTCTTCTTCTCCATCGCACTGGCCTCGTCGTGATCTATCAGGCGCCCCTGGCGTTCAGACGTTTTCGCAGCGACGGTTTCGTAAACGGCCTGCTCGATTGTAGTTGCATCGCTTTCCACAGCCGCCGTGAGCGGCCAGCAACCAAGCGTCCTAAAGCGCACCATCTTGGTTGTGATCTCTTCGCCTTCGCGCAGCGCAATGCGATCATCATCGACAACCAGCAACTGCCCACCACGTGTCACGGTCGGGCGTTCAGCCGCCATATAGAGCGGCACAACGTCGAGTTTTTCGCGCAGGATGTAGCGCCAAACATCGCGTTCCGTCCAATTGGAAAGCGGAAACACACGGGCTGTTTCACCTGCTCCAAGACGACCATTCAAAATCGACCACATCTCGGGGCGCTGCTTGCGAGGATCCCAGCGATGCCCCGCCGACCTGAACGAGAACACACGCTCCTTGGCACGGCTCGCTTCTTCATCCCGCCGCGCGCCACCGAATGCAGCATCAAATCCATGTTCGTTCAGCGCCTGCTTTAACGCCTGCGTTTTCATGACGTCGGTGTAAAGCGATGGCGTATAGTCGAAGGGGTTGATGCCCTTCTTCGCACCCTCTTCATTGGTGTGAACAATCAGATCAAGCCCGAAGTCCTTCACGGTCCGATCGCGAAACGCGATCATGTCCCTGAACTTCCACGTCGTATCGATATGCAAAAGCGGAAACGGTGGAAGCTGCGGGTAAAACGCCTTCCGGGCAAGGTGCAGCAAGACCGTCGAATCTTTGCCGATGGAGTACATCAAAACCGGCTTGCGGAACTGCGCGGCCGCCTCACGAAAAATGTGAATACTCTCGGCCTCCAGCAGGTCGAGGTGCGATAACGGTGCGCTCATGCTCCCGCTCCTTCCGTGTCATTGATACGTCCGTTGATTGTGATCAGCGGCGCATTTGGGGCACCGGCCTGCGGACGATTTGGCGAATGCAAACCGCACTCCTTCCCGTCTTCGTTCTCCCACCACCAGCGCCCAGCCCGAATGTCTTCGCCAGGCTCAATCGCCCGCGTACAAGGCTGGCAACCGATCGAGGGATAGCCCTTAGAATGCAGGTCGTTCACCGGTACAGAATGCTGCGCGATGTACGCTTCCAGCCAATCAAGCGACCAATCCGCCAGTGGATTGACTTTGATCAGACCAAGCTCGGCATCGAATTCAGCAAATGGAACGCCACCTCTCCCGGCAGACTGCGCGCGTCGCAATCCGGTCAGCCAGACCGCAGCATCCTTCAAGGCTTTATTCAGCGGCCGCACTTTGCGCACGTCACAACAGGCTTTACGCGCCTCAATCGACCCACGAAAACCGAAGACCCCATCGCGCGCAACAAGCGCTTCGGTCTCGTCAGCTTCGGGCACGACAACGCGGATCGGCCCCAGCTTGCGGCCATACCGGAGGTTTGACCGATCGAGCACATCAAGCGTCTCGGGAAAGTGTCGCCCGGTATCCAACGTGAACACATCGACATCAATCGCAGCGTCATTCAAAGCATGCAACAGCGCTTGATCTTCAAGCCCAAGGCTTGTCGAGAAGGTCACGCGGCCCGGCACAACCTTTGCGATTATGCGAAGTCTGGCAACGATATCGCCCTCTTGTTCGAGAGCCGCATCAAGCGTTTCAGCCAAGCGCGATAATACCGTTGACGATTTAGCAGGTGACAGCACATCAACCATCAAACGCGGGCCCCTGTCTCACCAGCGGTTGCCGCGCGCGAGCGACGTTGCCAGTCACGACCCAAGGCTGGTGCTTGATAGATATGGTCAATCCCTTTGAAGGCATCGCTTGCCAGCGCCCGGGCCGTTGGCTCGTGGGAAACTGAAAACGCCGAAAACCCACACCGCACCATCAACGGAACCTGATCAACCAGCACGTCGCCGGTGGCCAGAAGTTCACCCCCAAAACCAAGTTGGTCCCGCAGCGTTCGTGCAACCGAATATCCACGTCCATCTGTGAACTTTGGAAAGTCGATTGCAACGACGGGCGCATCCAACAGCTTCGGAAGCGCTTCGTCATCAACGATAGCCGGATCTACGAACACACCAACACGCCGACCATCGAGCACACGCGAAGACGCATCATTGATCCAGCGTTCAACACGAACCAAGATGACATCCGCATCATGACCCGCCAGCGCAGCAGCATCATCCTCAAACTGGACATACCGCTCGTCGACGAACCCATCGCCTCGAAAAATCTTTGCCAACTCACTCATCAGATCAGGCCTCCTGCAACTGTGCGCGCGACCCACGAACGCCATCACCGACCGGCGTGTCGTAGAGCGCGGACTTGAACGGTGCCATCCCAAGCCTGCGATAGGCCTGAAGGAACGTCTCATCATCCCTCAACCGCAGATCGAGATACGTCGACACCACGGTCTGAATAGCTTGGCCAATTTCCTCAGCAGGAAAACTGGGGCCGATGATCGAGCCCACATCCGCATCATCCTTCGGACTGCCGCCCAGCGTGATTTGATAGTGCTCAGTACCCTTCTTATCGACACCCAGGATGCCGATGTTGCCAGCATGGTGATGCCCACACGCGTTGATGCAGCCAGAGATATTCAGACGCAGCGGACCAATCGCCTCAACGAGTTTTTGATCCGCAAATCGCATCGCGATGTCTTGCGCAACTGGGATCGAACGCGCATTGGCCAAGTTGCAGTAGTCCAACCCTGGGCACGCGATGATATCGGTGATGAGTTCGGTGTTCCCAGTCGCAAGGTCCGCCGCTACGAGAGCATCGTAAACCGCGATCAAATCTGAGTTCGCAACATTCGGTAGCACCAGGTTTTGCTGATACGTCACCCGCAATTCATCATGCGAATACCGCTCCGCCAGATCAGCCACCACATCCATCTGATCGGCACTCGCATCACCTGGAATTTTTCCAGGCTCTTTCAGCGAAATGTTGACGATCGAATGTCCGGCGATCTGATGCGGCAGCACGTTGTTTCGAACCCACGACGCAAAAGCAGCATCCGTTGACTTCCGCGCATGCACACCTGCAGCGACAACATCCTGAACGGCCAAGTCCTTGGCTGCAAAATAGGCGTTGATGCGCGCATATTCTTCCGCCGGCAAATCAACCTCCGGCGCATCGATCGTCGCCCACTCGGCGGCAACCTCATCACGGAATTGATCGATCCCAATGGCGTTCACCAGGATCTTGATACGCGCCTTGTAGATGTTGTCGCGCCGCCCGTGCCGATTGTAGACCCGCATAATGGCTTCGAGGTACGACAGCAGCCGGTCTTTAGGCAGAAACGCTTTGATTTCCTGCGCGACATACGGCGTCCGTCCCTGCCCGCCACCAACGTAAATCGCAAATCCAGTTTCGCCACCTTCACCTTTGACGATTTTGATTCCGATATCGTGAAACAAAATCGCGGCACGGTCCTCAGCAGCACCTGTGATCGCAATCTTAAACTTGCGAGGTAGGAACAAGAACTCGGGATGCACGGTTGACCACTGCCGCATGATCTCCGCCCACACCCGTGGGTCTTCAATCTCATCAACCGCCACAGCGGCGTAAGGGTCAGCGGTCACGTTACGAATGCAGTTACCGCTGGTCTGGATGGCATGCATCTCGACCTCAGCAAGTGCATCAAGGACATCTGGCGCATCCTCAAGCTTGATCCAATTGAATTGAATATTCTGCCGTGTCGTGAAATGCCCGAATCCGCGATCCCACTTACGCGCAATGAATGCGAGTTTGCGCATCTGCCGAGCTGACAAAACACCATAAGGTACTGCGACGCGAAGCATGTAAGCATGAAGCTGAAGGTATAGCCCATTCTGCAACCGGAGCGGACGGAACTGCTCTTCGCTCAGATCGCCTGCAAGACGGCGCTCCACCTGATCGCGAAACTGCCGCGTCCGTTCCTGGACAAAACCGTGATCAAATTCATCGTAGCGGTACATATCCGCATCCTTCTTTCAGTACGCTGCTCAAACCTTGAAGGGCAGCAACATCAATCGTCCAAAAAGCAAAAGGCGAGACCGGAACCGACCTCCAACACGAGGTTCAAACAACCGGCACAACGGTTGGCCCATGAGCAGCACGGATCGTTTCGCGCACGGACTTGGCAACCGGACGACCGGCTTGAAGATCCACGTCGAACAGATAGGTCGAGATCACATCGCGACGCTCAATTGCTTCCGCAGCAAACGCTTCAAGCGCATCGGCTTCCGTCGAATCGTCAGCAACACGTGCATCTGAAAGGTTGCGAACCCAGGCATTTCCTGCACCGAGATAAACAACGTCACCCGACCGCAGCAGATTGGCTGTCATCACCTTAGGCATGAGACATCTCCTCCAGTGCCAATGAAAAGGCTGAGCCTGTTCGCGCTGCCTCAACTTTCGAGAAAACATGATCGACGTCACCGGCGGGCGTCAGACCAGCGACTTCCCCAATCAGCAGAACAGCAGGTCCCTTCAACGCCAGACTTTCATCATCGGTCGCCAAAACATCGAGCGTCGTTGCAACGCGGCGCTCGCTATTCTGAGACGCTCGTTCGACAGCAATAACCGGTGTGGCTTTCGACCATCCTTCGGCGATCAAATGCGCACCGAGCCGATGCGCTGTCGCAACGCCCATATAGATCGCAAGCGTCGTCCCACCTGACTTGAGCGCTTTGAAATCCAATCCACCGAAATCTGGTTCCGCATCACCTGGCGCGTGCCCGGAAAGAAAAGTCACCGTGCGTGCAAAATCTCGATGTGTGAGCGGGATTTGCAGCGATGCCGCGGCAGCAGCAGCAGCCGTGATGCCAGGCACTACGTCACATGCAATTCCTGAAGCTCGGAGAATATCGATCTCCTCACCGCCTCGGCCGAACATGAAAGGATCACCACCCTTCAATCGGACAACGCGTTTCCCATCACGCGCAAACGCAACAATCAGGGCGTTGATCTCCGCCTGCGTTTTGGAGTGACGGCCCTTGGCCTTACCAACGCTGACGATTTCAGCATCAGCGTGCGCATGGTCGAGCACACCATCACCGACCAGAAAGTCAGTCAAAATCACATCTGCTTCTTGGATCGCGCGCACAGCACGCACGGTCAGCAGATCCGCGTCACCCGGCCCGGCACCAACAAGCGTCACCTGACCAGGGCTGCGCTTCTCAGCAGCGGCATTGGAAAAATCATGAGTCCAAGCGCTAAAATCAAACGGGCTCACTTCAATTTCACCGGATGGAAGAACAGTTGTCTGTGTCATTACCAATTCACTCCGCCGCTTCAAAAACAGCTTCCGCAAAGCTGTCGCGCTGTAGGGTCACAACCAGGCCATCCAAGTCGTCACGCATCTTGATCTGGCACGCCAACCGCGAGGTCTCATCAGCGCCAGGAATTTCATCGAGCTTGTCGAGCTCTTCATCGCTCGGCGCATTGACGAGACCCTGCCAAGTCTCATCCAGCCGCACATGGCACGTCGCACACACACAAGCGCCACCACACTCCGCTTTCACCGGCAGGCCCGCACTCCGCATGAGTTCAACAAGATTGAACCCTTCGGCTGCCGCGCAATGCGCGTTCTGACCGCCCGGAAGTCGTACGTTCACAGACAGGAACGCCTCGTCCTCAGAGGAGGCGTCAACGTTTGCATCGTGCTGAAGTTTGGACAGTCCCATGCCAGGCCCTTTCGGTTAGGTCCGACAGGATATAGGTGAAAAAATTTTCTCTGAATAGGGGTCGAAAAGGATAAAAATAGGAATATCATTCCGAATAAATGCGCGAAACAAACGCATCGCTTCCAAGCTTGTCGCCGCACGTTTATTCTATGCTGCAATGCAAAATACGCGCGAAATAACGGCCCCGTGATGCCGGCTGAAGCAAGAACATTCAGCCTCAAGGCACAAAACACCTCAGCAAGTGGAATGAGTACGAAACGAAACCCATCAGCCAGAGCCGCCAAAGGCACCTCGGCATCGATCGCTCAGACTGACCCGCCTGCATCCCCAACCTGCCGCAGCGGCGTGGCATGCAAAAAGCCATGCAAGTCATCGGTCAGATGGTGGATATGGTCGGGCAAGGTTTGCCACGTCTTGATTGTCTTCGTCGCAGGATGGTCGCCTGGGTCCACAGCGTGGACAAGTACAGTCGTCATGCCCAGTGCGTGTGGCACTTCCAGGTTGTGCGGCATATCTTCAAACATCGCCGCCGTGTTCGCCTCAACACCGTGATGAACGACCATCCGGTCAAAGGCTTCAGCCTTCGGTTTGGGAACAAAGTCACACGTCTCGATCGAGCAAATATCTTCAAACTGATCAAGAACGCCAAGTTTACCTGCCACGCGTTCAGCATGTCCGCGCGAACCATTGGTAAAAATCAGCTTCCGGCCCGGTAAAAGGGCAATCGCCTCAGCAAGCTCATGATGCTCAGCAACGACACTCAAATCAATGTCATGCACGTAATCCAGGAAGGCCTGAGGCTCAATTTTGTGAACCTGCATAAGGCCGGAGAGCGTCGTACCGTACTGATAATAGTAGGACTTCTGTAAATGCCGCGCCTGTTCAAACGGTAAGCCGAGCCGTTTGGCAATGAACTCCCCCATCCGTCGATCAACCTGCGCGAACAAATTACAATCAGCAGGATAAAGCGTGTTATCGAGGTCAAAAATCCATGTCGTGGTGCGCTTAAAATTCCGCGCGGCAGATGTTGTCGAAAGATCAGGCACAGAAGCGGTCATCGATTTCGCTCGTCAGGTTGCAGCGGAAAAACATATGGGTCGTGTACATTACGAACCAGTATCCTATCCCGACCGTCACACCACCGGGCGACTCGCTGGGTTTTCCTTGCCGACCAGCGTGCCAACCCCATGCTCCGTAAACAGCTCAAGCAGAACACAGTGCGGCACCCGACCGTCAATGATCACAACAGCCTCAACGCCAGCCTCCACGACCTCAATACAACCTTCAACCTTCGGGATCATCCCGCCTGAGATCGTACCATCGCGGATAAGACTACGCGCCTCGTCAACACTCAACTGAGGCAGCAATGTCTTCGACTTGTCCATCACCCCAGCCACATCAGTTAGCAACAACAACCGCTTTGCTTTCATTTGAGCGGCTAACGCTGAAGCAAAGCTGTCCGCATTGACATTGAGTGTTTGACCATCTGCAGACTGCGCAACTGGCGCAACCACAGGTATCAGATCAGACTTGGAAATGACGTCCACGATGTGCGGGTTGACCTCTACGGGGTCACCGACATAGCCAATATCAACGGCTTGCATGAGGTTCGATGTGGGGTCCGGCATGCTGGTGATTTTCTCAGCGGTCATAAGGCTTGCATCTTTGCCTGAGATGCCGACCGCCTGTCCTCCCTGCCGATTGATTGCCGACACGATCTGCTTGTTGATCGCGCCCGCCAGCACCATTTCGACGATCTCAACCGTCGGCTTATCGGTCACGCGGAGCCCATGAACAAACTCAGACTCAATCTTCAACTTGGCGAGCATCGCAGCAATCTGCGGACCACCCCCATGCACAACGATTGGGTTCACACCGGACTGCTTGAGATAAACGATGTCCTGCGCAAACGCGTCCGCCAGCGCTTCATCTCCCATCGCGTGACCACCGAATTTGATCACCACGGTCTGATTGTCATAACGGATGAGGTACGGCAGCGCTTCCGCCAAAATCCGCGCTTGCACATGAGCATCGCGGCGCGCACCGAAACCGTTAGGCAACAGATCATCACCAGACTTAGCGTGTAAATCCTTGGAGGGCGGCGTCTCGGGCGTATTTTCGGTCATATCTGTCAAGTCGAATTCCAAGAAATACAGCACGAATCGGCACTGTAGCGTGGCGGCAAGGTCGCAGAACTATGGCGCATCTTCAACGCCGGTCTGTCCCGACCGTCGCCGTTATATCTACGCTACGCCTACAAACAATGAAAATTGCGCCCTAAACACCAAATCACTGGACTTGCCAGACCCGAACAGAATCTGGTGCACGAGTGCGTCGCCAGGCCCTGTCTACATTGCGAATATGCTAGATTGGCACCTCTGATTTCAAACAGAAGGATGAGCGAGGCGCATCCATCGAGATCAGACACCGCAATTGCGTGGAGCGAAAACCCGACAATGGAACCAGGACTGTTGGATGAATTTGGCAGCTTGCCGGTGTCGCCCACTTTGGCTGGAAGCCTAAAGCGAGCAACAGAATATGCACGCGCGCAGTCCCATGCCGAAATTGCACTCGAACATTTGCTCCTGTCACTCATTGAGGACGATGATGCACTTAGAATTCTGCGAGCAAGTGGTCTTGAAACAGACCGGCTAAATTCAGACGTCTCCAATCATCTTGGCCTCATTGAAGACCGCTTGGGTGGCGAGGGCTCTCAGCAACCTTCAGTTTCAGAGGATGTCAAAAACGTTTTGAAGGGTGCAGCCGTCGCCGCGCGCGGTAAGCGGCGCGAAATTGACGGCGCAATCGTCCTGGCCGCCATCGTTGGAGACGGTAAGAGTGCAGCAGCCCACATTCTAAGCGCACAAGGTCTGACATTCGAAGCCGCGATCCAGGCGATACAATCGGCACCGACTGAGCAAACGTCGGGTGCGGCGGGTTTCCAACACCCGTCCGCAGTGGCTCAAGCAGCACCACCCGTCCGAGGCTATGCCTCACAACAAGGCTTTTACGACGCGGCCGATGACCCCATTCCATCATCACCCCCACTGCCAGCAGCCGCCCCAGCGAACGCTGTCCGATCGACCACCCAGGCACCAACCCAGCCGCCACCGACACGCAAGCCTAGAGATCCGAATGAAATTATCGCGGAAGCGCGATCCAAGCTCCGCACTGAGCAACATGCGCCATTGAGCGAACTCAGCATCAATGATCAACCACCACGCAGCCAAGACGTTGAAGAAACGTCGGCTGCCGAAACTCAGGTGTTGCCACAGTCAGCAAGTCAATCGCCGTCAACGACTATTGAGCGGCCCGTTTTGCCACAAGCCAGCCTGCCTAAGCATAGCCAACCTGAGGCCAACCGGCCGCCCGAACCAAGCTTCGAGGCCGACGTTCCAACACCCAACCCCCACTCAAACCCAGCCGGAGACCGCCCTGGCTATAAGCTGCCTGTTCGACCTCCACCAACGGACACCAACCCGCTGTCACCACGGCCAAGACCGATCCCAACAGCCCAACCAGACAGCCGTCGGCCAACAAGGCCACCAGCATCGGAGACGGCCCGTAGCGTAGCCCCCGACTTGCCGCCCCAGCCACCCGCGTTGCCACCTGCACCACCACCGGCGGCAAGGCAGCCCCAGCCCGGCGGCTTGCAACCGGACCAAACAAGCCCGCAGTCTTCAGCACCCGATACACGCCCACCCAACCGCCCCTATGAAGGAGCACCGCCGGCAGCGGCAGCTCAGCCCCCGGCGCAACAGACACCCGGACCGCCACCAGGCTTCACACCCGTCGGCAACCGACAGGCACCTTTGCAGCCACCACACCTAGACCCACGACAGATCCAACGCGATGTTGCCCCACCACGTCCGCCAAACTCTGGTCCTCCGGGCCAGTTTCAACCTGGACAACACCAGACAGGTGGACAACGTCCTCCATCACCCCGCCAAGATAGGCAGTATGGACAGCCACAGCGCTTCAACACAGCGCCAACTGTGCCATCGATACAGGCCGAACCGTTCGATCGAGATGTGCTACTGCAAGCTATTCCAGAGCGAATGAAGTCTGGCAGATCGACGTCAATCGAAGTCTCGATTCCACGCGCCAAGCTTCTCGGATTAACCGATGGCGGCCATAGCTATGCGGGCATCAGCGCACCGGGCAATCAGGGTGGCGGGCTGTCGGCTGTCAGCATTCGCTTACGCGCACCAGACGGTGATTTTTTCATCGAAAATGCATCACCCGAAACTCAATGGATTAATGTGTTCGGACCAGCGCGCGGCGAGGAGCTAGTGACCTGGCGCTGGACCGTCACTCCTAAATCGTCAGGCCGCGGCGCGCTTCAATTAAAAACCAACAGTCGGTCAATGGGGAGCGACGGGGTTGCGTCCGAAACATCACTCGACGGCGAAGTGGCAGACGTACGAATTTCAAAACGTTGGGGTCGGGCCTTCGCAAGTCTTCTTTGGTTTTTGTTCTGCGTTGGCCTGGGAGTTGCCCTCGGACTTGTGGCAGTCTCGATCCCACTGACCGAAAGCTTGCAGTCGATGCTTTCAAGCCTGCTTTAGAACCTCGACGCCTGCCAGCTGCGCCACTGTCGCCCGCAATTCCGGAATGCCTTGTCCCTTCTCAGCTGAAGTCACCAGCACGGTCGGAAAAGCCGCTGGATGCTTTGCGAGCACGGCCGTCGTCGCCTCACAAACCGCCTTCAGCTTGTGCGCGTTGAGCTTATCCCCTTTTGTGAGAACCACCTGATATGTGACAGCCGACGTGTCGAGCATCGACATGATCTCCCGGTCGATGTCCTTCAAGCCATGCCGACTATCAATGAGCAAAAAAACGCGAGACAGGTTCGGTCGCCCGCGCAGGTAGTCCTTAACGAGCCCGGTCCATTGATCCACTTTGGCTTTGGGTGCCTTGGCAAATCCATATCCTGGTAAGTCGAAAAGATAGCAGTCGACAAGCCCTGGCTCAGGCTCGAACACATTCAGTTCTTGCGTCCGTCCAGGCGTATTGGACGTGCGCGCCAAGCCGTGCTGGCGCACCAGCGCATTAATCAGACTGGATTTGCCGACATTTGACCGGCCGGCAAAGGCGACCTCCGGGCGATCCGCCGCAGGAAGATGCTCGATCCCGACGACGCCTTTGACAAACCGCCACGGACGAAGAAACAGCTTATCTCCCGCTGCCAACTCTTCAGCAGAAAAGCTCGTCTCAGTGTCGCCCGTCATATCATTCGCCAATGGCTGCAACGGCTCACTTAATCGCTCTTCTTGCTACCGTTCCCCGGCCGCAAATTGCCGATCGAACCCACTGTTTTCTTCACGTTGTCTATCAGTGGAATATCGGTACCTGACCGCTTCATGATGAAGTACTGTTGGATCAAAGACAGCACGTTGTTCCAGGCCCAGTAGATGACAAGGCCAGCCGGGAATGTCGCCAGCAGGAAGGTGAACATCACCGGCATCCAGTTGAAGATCATCTGCTGCGTTGGGTCAGGCTGCGGTGGGTTGAGCTGCATTTGCAGCCACATCGTAATCCCCATAAGGATCGGCCAAGCACCAACCAGCAGGAAGACCGGCGGAGCCCATGGGATCAAGCCAAACAAATTGAAAATCGACGTCGGGTCCGGTGCCGACAGATCCGTGATCCAGCCATAGAACGGCGCATGCCGCATGTCGATGGACACGAACAGAACCTTGTACAGTGCAAAGAATACCGGGATCTGCAGAAGAATGGGCAGACAACCCGCCAGAGGGTTAATCTTTTCCTTTTGATAAAGCGCCATCAACTCCTGCTGCTGACGCTTCTTATCGTCGTCATACTTCTCGCGAAGCTTCTCCATCTCAGGCTGCAGCCGTTTCATAGCCGCCATCGACTCATAAGCTTTGTTGGCGAGCGGGAAGAACAGCGCTTTGACGACCACGGTCACACAAAGAATGGCAAGCCCAAAGTTGCCAATCATCGTGTAGAACCAGTGCAGCAACCAATAGAGCGGCTTGGTGATGAACCAGAACCACCCCCAATCAACGAGGTAATTGAATTCGAGGATGGACTTGTCCGCCTCGTAACCCTCGATCAACTCGACGTTCTTAGCGCCTGCAAATACGTATGACTCAGTCTTGACCGATTGCCCGTTCGGCACCGTCATCGCCGCAAGTAGGTATTCGCTTTCAAAGGCCTCAAGCCCTTTAGCGCCCCGCGCACGCGCAAGCCTCAAGTTCGCCGAGTAAGTCGCCCCTTGGTCCGGCACGATGGCGGTCGCCCAATACTTGTCAGTGAAACCAATCCAGCCGCCCTTGATATTCTCAAGTCGCTGGCTCCCACCGGGTTCCATAAGCTCGGAGTATGTGAGCTCCTGCAGGCCTGCCTCGCCGGTCCAACCGATAATGCCTTCATGCTGAATGAAGAAATTCTCGATCTTCGGAGTACCGTACCTGTAGATCCGCGCGTACGGATACAGGACCACATCACCACCGCTCGTGTTTGAAACGGTATCTTCCACAGTGAACAGGTAGTGATCATCAACGCTAATCGTCCGGGTGAATGCGAGCCCAGCGCCATTGTCCCAAGTCAGTACAAGCGGCTTGTCTTTCGTCAGCTCTGCTCCGGCTGGCGCTGTCCACTCGGTATCAGCATCCGGGACTTTGACAGCAGCACCTGCAGCAGGCACCCAGCGATGCTCGGCAAAGTAAGGAGCATTGGAATTCGTGGGCGAAAAGATCTGAATGAGCGGACTGCTCTCGTCTGGCTCCTCGTGATACTCGACCAACTTCACGTCATCGATAAGCGCACCGCGCAGACCGATCGATCCTTCGATGGAACTGGTTTTGATTGGAATACGTGTTCCACTCGGAGCACTTGGCGCAGTTGCCTTTGCAGGCCCCGGCCCAACACCTGGAACCAGCGACGTTCCTGCTTGCCCCGCTGTTTGGGGTGATGTCTGAGGTGACGTCTGAACACCCGCCGTACCGTTAGGCTTCCCGATGCCCTCGGTCACTGATGTCGTTTCTGAAATGGGCGAAGGCGGCGGAAAGAAAAACTGCCATGTCAAAAGGATCGCCATTGATGCGATCACCGCGATCAGCAGGTTCTTGTGATCGTCGGGTTGTTGCGGCTGCTGCCCCTGCATTCCAAGCCTCTATTCAAGCGCCAGTTGTTGTGGTCGTCTGACCACCCTCAAAAGCATGCGCTAATGGATATAATCAACGATCCCGGCCCGTAAAAGCGTACCGGATATGCTGTCGTCACGTAGGTCGTTGCGTGGTCTTGCTCTTAAACCTTGCAGGATGCACCGCTCCGGTCGCTGCAAGATCGAACCGAGCGGACTGTTTCAGGCCCCGGCGTAGCATGCAAGTCATTGCGGGACTACTTTCGGCCACCGTCACGCTGGAGCAACGCGCGATTAACATGAGAAATGGCGCGCTTCAGGTCATCAACCAACTCGGCAAAGGGCTTATGCTCTGCGGCTTTGCGCGCGACAATCACATAATCACAGTTTAGGACCGGGTCACTTGCGACCAATTGGGCGGACAATGCCGATTTCAACCGACGCCGGATGCGATTTCGGGTCACCGCATTGCCAATCTTCTTGGTAATCGTCAGTCCAAACCTTGGACCAACAGCAATCTGTGAAGGTTTCGCCTTGTCTGCATCTTGACCAGCTATGGCCTGATCATCAGCGCGAAGCTTACCCTCAAGCAAAAAGGCGTCCGACGAATACCGTCGACCGCCCCTGATGCGCAAGAATTCCCGTCGTGCCTTGAGTGTGACCACGCCGTGCACGGCAAAGCGCCTCGTGTTGCACGCCCAACCAGAAAAATCAGGCTGACAAACGCTTACGACCTTTTGCACGGCGACGTGCCAACACCTTCAGACCACCTTTGGTGGACAGGCGCGCACGGAAACCATGGCGACGCTTTCGAACCAGTCGGCTCGGTTGATAAGTACGTTTCACGGCTCAAACTCCAGTTCTTCAAGCCGCGAAATATCGCGACACATGGGGCCAGCGCAGACCCAAGGGCAGCGCGCTCACCAAACCTATAAAAAGCAGAAGAGCGGTGTATAAGCGCGGCATCCGACCAAGTCAACGCGGAACACCAGCCACCGTGGCCAGATCCCACCAGGCCTACGAGGCATGTCCGTCGAATAGGGCCTCAATGACGGCTTCGAAACCAAATAGCCCCCAACCTTTTAAAAACATCACCGTTCACGGAAAATCACGAAATGGCAGCACCACTCACGTGTCCGCGAGAGCCCATTTCAATGCGCCGCGACCTCAGCCATGTTCGGTTTGCAACTAAGAACAAAACTACCCGAACACGGGCAAAAATTCGAGGGCAAGAAGATGATCAGCAAAACCAAAGCACGTACATACACAAGCAGAGCCGACAATGAACCAACGAAGCGGCACCAAAACCTGCTGTTCCGGATGGCAACAGCCACAGTGGCAGCGGCGCTCTCAATAGCAGTGATAGGATCCCCAGAAGCACGTGCGCAGGAACGAGCACCTGCTGACCTTGGAAAGTATACGCAAGGGTCTGCAACAACCGTCGATCATAGCGAATGGACCAACCTGCTCCAGACCTACGTGAAAGTCTCTCCCGACGGTATCAATCGCGTAGACTACAAAGCCTTTCAATCAAACGGCCACAACGCACTGAAATCATATGTCAGCAAGCTTGAAGCCGTTGACCCTCGCAAACTGGGCCGCAACGAACAGTTCGCCTACTGGGCCAACCTCTACAACGCCAAAACCATTGACGTCGTGCTTGACCATTACCCAGTCGACTCAATCCGGAAGATCACCATCAATGAAGGGCTGTTTGGGTTCTTGAAAAAATCCGTAGGCGCCGGTGGCCCATGGAAAGCCAAAGTCGCGACCGTTGCGGGCACCAAACTGAGCTTGGACAATATTGAACATGACATCATGCGACCGGTCTTCTCCGATCCTCGCGTCCACTACGCCGTCAACTGCGCATCGTACGGATGCCCGAACCTAAGACGCACAGCATTCACCGGTGCGACGCTTGAACAACAACTAGATGAAGGCGCTAAAGCGTTCGTCAATCACCCGCGCGGCATCTCCGTCAAGAATGGCTCCGTCACCGCATCCTCAATTTATCAGTGGTTCCAGAAGGACTTCGGCGGCAACGCCAAAGGTGTTCTCGATCACGCCCGCAAGTATGCCGCCGACGACTTGAAAGCTCAACTCGAAGGCGTCACCGAAATCGGTCGTTACGAGTACGACTGGTCGTTGAACGATACGACGGCAGCCAACCCTCAGGGCTAGCTGCAAAGCCCATGACCAAAAATCCAAAAAGCAACAAAAACAATCTAAAAACGGGATCTTGAGCTATGACACAACTTCCATTCGACGAGAGGACGACCATGTCCAGCACCACCGGTTCGGCTTCATCTTTGCGCAAGTGGGCACCGCTTATTGGCATCGCTGCATTGATGGCGCTGGCGTTTTCAATGGGCTGGCACAAATACCTGACCCTGGAAACTATCGGTCAGAACTACGACTATCTCCAAGCAACCATTCGTCAAAACCTCGCCTTGACCCTTCTGGCCTACATGGCGCTCTACATTGTCGTGGTTGCGCTGTCGTTACCTGGCGCTCTTGCACTCACAATCGCTGGCGGCCTCCTATTTGGCTGGCAGATCGGCGGCCCCGCAACCATTGTGGCAGCCACCATTGGCGCAACGATTATCTTCCTGATTGCAAAAACATCGCTTGGCGAAACGCTCGCAGCCAAAGCAGGCGGTGCTGTCGAAAAGCTACGTGAAGGCTTCCAGGAAAACGCACTGAGTTACTTGCTCTTCTTGCGTCTCGTGCCAGCCTTCCCCTTCTTCGTCGTAAACCTGGCACCTGCAATCCTTGGTGTCCCACTACGCACATACGTAATTGGGACGTTCCTCGGGATTATCCCGGGCACCATGGCATTTTCCTTCGCAGCCTCTCAGTTCGGGTCGGTCATTGAAGAAACCAACACCGAACACGCAGCCTGTGTCTCCGCCAAGGGTGAAGCAGCATGCCCTTACGTGATAGATGCGAGCACGCTTGTTTCAAAAGAAATTCTCCTAGCCTTCGCAGCCATTGGTATTGTGGCGTTGATTCCGGTCATCGCGAAGAAATGGAGTGCCCGCAATGCCAATGTCTGACATTACCATCGATAGCTTCGAAAAAGGCGCAGACACAGGCGGCACCACGGGGGATGGCACAGCCACCCCGGCTGTTGAGGCTGACCACCGGGAAGTCATCCAATGCGATATCTGCGTCATTGGCGCAGGGTCGGGCGGACTATCGGTGGCCGCTGCCGCCGCCGCTTTCGGACAGACAGTTGTACTCGTCGAAAAACACAAGATGGGTGGTGACTGCCTGAACTACGGGTGCGTCCCCTCGAAAGCGCTGCTGGCAGCAGCAAAACGCGCACATCTATTTTCAACGGCCCACCAGTTCGGCATCAAAACCGAAGCACCGGAAATCGACTACGCAGCCGTCAATGCACATGTCCATGACGTGATTGCTGCCATCGAACCAAACGACTCCGTCGAACGCTTCACCGGGCTCGGCGTCAAAGTCATTCAAGCACCGGGTCGCTTCTCAGACAACGAGACGGTAATTGCAGGCGAGTATCGGGTCAAAGCCCGCCGCTTCGTCATTGCAACAGGTTCAACACCACTCGTTCCGCCCATTCCCGGACTTGAGACCACGCCATATTTCACCAACGAAACGCTCTTTGGAAACAAGGAAAAATTAGACCATCTGATCATCGTTGGCGGCGGCCCGATCGGCATGGAGATGGCGCAGGCCCACCGCAGGCTCGGGAGCAACGTCACGGTTCTCGAGGGCGCAACTGCCTTAAGCAAAGACGACCCTGAAATGACCCGCCTGGTCATCGACAGCCTCCGCAAAGAAGGCATCGACATCCGCGAAGGCACACTGGTCAAAAACGTTGAGCGCACGTCATTTGGCACCATCAAAGTTGCCATCGAAACTGAAGCCGGTATGTCCGAAGTCGAAGGTTCGCACATCCTTCTAGCCGTGGGACGAAAACCATCCCTCGGCGACTTGGGCCTGGAAGAAGCCGGGATCAAGTACTCGCCAAAAGGACTTGAGGTCGACAAGGGCCTAACCACATCAAACAAAACTGTTTACGCCATCGGCGATGTGACAGGCGGTCTGCAATTCACGCACGTCGCAAATTACCACGCGGGCATCGTGATCCGCAAAGCACTCTTCCGCATGCCCGCGAAAGTCGACGACACCATCATCCCATGGGTCACCTACACCGATCCCGAACTCGCCCACGTAGGTCAGACAGAAGAGCAGGTTGTTGAAAAACACGGCGCCGTCAAGGTCTTGCGCTGGCCCTATCACGAGAACGATCGCGCCCAGGCTGAACGCAGCACGTCAGGACACGTGAAGGTTGTCACCACCAAGAGAGGCCGGATCGTCGGCGCAACAATCGTCGGCCCACAAGCGGGTGAACTGATCTCCATGTGGGCACTGGCTGTCTCACAAAAGATGAACATCAAGGCTATGACGGCTTGGGTATCGCCCTATCCGACGCTCTCGGAGATCAACAAGCGGGCGGCTTACAAATTCTTCGCCACAGCCCCTTCCTCCCCCATGCTCCGCAAACTCATCGGCTGGTTGGCAAAACTTGGCTGATGGCTAGCCAGCAACCCACAAATCCCAACACCTCGCAGACACTTGGGGGCAAGCAACAAACCCCAATGAACCGACCCCACTAATCGGCAGCACCATCGGATCGATGCCGATCGCGCTGCCTCATCCGGCGCGCGACCGAACAACGTTAATCCCACCATGAGCATAGCCGCAAAGCAAGACAGCCCCGCTCCTCAGCACAACCCGACCGACAAATTCCTTTGTTTTTTCATTGAAAGTCCGTACATCAGCAATAGCCGCTCAATTCTTTGACTGATGCGAGCTAAGCTTGCTCGTGCTGATTTGTGTGGAAGCATCATCAAGCCAGATGACAGTTGGCGCGGAGATCAAGTGCCCAGCGACAAACAATTGAAAGACCTGGTAGATCAACCAGCAGACCAAGCATCGCCATTGGATCAAACCAAGGACGCGATCCGCGGGTCTGCTATGTCTGACACCATGCTTTCACGCACGAAGATTCTGGCCAAAAAACCCATCAATCGTTTGAAGCAATTCTCGGTCTGGCGGCGCTTTAAATGGGGCCTACCGGCCAAGCTTCTTATGTTAACTGCTGCCTTCGTCATGCTGGCCGAAGTCTTGATATTCGTGCCCTCCATTGCGAACTTCCGTCTCAACTGGATGAATGATCGCATAACGGCTGCCAGGTTGGCATCGTTGGCCGCTCAGGCGGCCCCCGGCGGCACGGTGCCCGAGGCCCTTAAACAGGAACTCCTGAACACCGCCGGCGTACAAGCCGTTGCACTACGCCAATCCGGTATGCGCCAGATGGTTCTGCCACCCATCAAACCGATGGCCATTTCTGCATCATATGATCTGCGTCCTATGACCGACGGGAACATCTTGATGAACGTTGCCGACCGCCTGAACTTAATCGGCGAAGCCGTCATGGTTTTCTTTCCCGACAATGGACGGGTAATCAGGATTGTTGGACCGCTTGCATCCGACGCAGATGACTTCATCGAAGTCGTCGTCCCTGAAAAACCGCTACGCGATGCGATGCTCCGCTACGGACTGAACATCCTGCTCCTGTCGATCTTCATTTCGTTGATTACAGCGGCCCTTGTTTATGTCGCTCTGAGCGGCCTCTTGGTCCGCCCAATGATGCGCATCTCCAAGAATATGCTGCACTTCAGCGACAATCCCGAAGACGCAAGCCGCATCATCGTTCCATCTACCCGAACCGACGAGATTGGCACTACGGAACGTGAGCTCGCGGACATGCAGGGCCAGCTGGTCAGCCTCATTGTGCAGAAAAACCGACTGGCGCAGTTAGGCCTCGCGGTCAGTAAGATCAACCATGATCTACGCAACATGCTTGCCAGCGCGCAGTTG
>JBCBRD010000012.1:0-29323 GCA_039819885.1 Pseudomonadota bacterium | reverse complement strand
TCTCATCATGATGGTCTGCCCCGGGAGATGCTGGCAGCCTTGGCCCTTGGGCGCCCGTTGATTTGCGCGGATTTCGCCACACCGATTCGGCTTTGCTGCAACATTCACAACCTCGACGTTTTTTGTTCAGGCGCCTACGCCGATGATCCTCAAATAGGACCTGAGTACGGCGTCCTCGCTGAATTTCCGCTCTGCTTTCTGTCGGCTTGCCCGTCCCATGGCTGGTATGAGATCTGGACGGCGCAGAAAACTGTCGCACGCATTTGCAAGCGCGGAGGCATTCCCTTTTTCGTAGATCACCCCGTTGATCCGTTCGTCGATGGCCTCGCGACTGCCTGCGAAATTCGCGCAAATCAACGGGCGCCCAAGGGCCAAGGCTGCCAGCATCTCCCGGGGCAGACCATCATGATGAGAAGCCACCACCAAGACATGTGCATTGGCTATGGCCTGCGCCATTCCGACCGTGGTGTCGACGGGGTCAATGCGTTGCGGCTTGAGGACATCCTCGTAACGGATCGCATTTGGCGTGCGCCCTGCTGCGCCCTGCAGACGAAAAATCGCGTTGGTGCTGCGGCCCGTTACAAGGCTCGCGGCCGCCGAATAGTCCATCACGCCTTTCCAGTGGTCCAGCGGCGCTGTCATCAGGAACGTGACCTCGCCGCTTGTCGATGGCAGATGGCGCTGCTTCAAGAGCGTGGTGTTGACCCCATACCCAGCGGCTGTGCTTAGGACTGGTTTTCGTTTGGGCGCAAGCCTTGTAAGGGCGGCTGCCAACGCGTGCTCATCTTGTTTCGTATGGCAAACGATCACGTCACAGCTTTTGGCTAATTGGATGATGTCGGCGTCGGTAACGATGCGCCCTGGCTCGACAATTTCCGGAGCGGTGTCGTCGAGCACAAAACGGTCAAGAATTGCAACACGTTTTGCGTGTCCGGGTTTGACCGTTGGAAGAATGCGCAACGCGTTTGTTGGCCCAATGGCAACGATGATGTCCGGTGTCCAGCCGTTAACAACGGAAGCGACTTGGCCGCGAAGCGCACGTTGCGGCATCAATACCCAGTTCTTATCGATCTCTACGGGGAACGTGTCGGTCTCTGCTCCACTGGCGGTCGCCAATTTTGCGACGTGGTCAGGCCATTCAGGCGCGAAGCACCGGACGCGGTGTTGATCCGCGGAAAGCTTCTCCAGGAGTGACGTCAGCTCTTCAGGATAGACCCTGGCATCGTCAGCGAAGAACGCTATGCGCATTAGTTTCTTGGGTGAATTTGGGCCTTCGACCATTTCGCCGCTGTTCCAGAATCATTGTCGGTGCACCTAGTAATAGAGCATTGCTCGGCGCAACGCGAAGAAACGCAGGGTTATGCTTCACAGACCTGAATGGAGGAACCAACAAGGTCGTAATCGCAAAGAAGCGTTGGGAGCATGCGGGTCGTTTGACGGCAACGCCAGACTCTGTGGTGAAACCGGTACGGTGGTAATCACCCCGATCTGCCACTCGGATCGAGCCATGCTGTCAATTGTCGGACTAATCAGTGCAGGGTTCTGGACCTACCGTGCCATTCGAGTTCTTTCGCCTCGTCTTTTGTCACAGCGAGACTATCGGGCGAATAGTCTTCGACTGTCGTCAACAACTCGCTTTGAATTGCAGCAACATCTCTATTCTTGATTGCCGTTGAGAGCCGGTCCATGACCGCGCCCAGTTTTTCTGGCGATAGGGCCGGTTCGTGGCAGCGCATAATGCGGGGATGCGATGTCCCCACGACATTGTCCGCAATCAGGAGTTCTTCGTACAGTTTTTCACCAGGGCGCAGGCCGGAGTACACGATTTCAATATCACCATCAGGATTTGCTTCGTTCGCCACTTCGTGGCCGCTTAGACGGATCATCAAGCGCGCAAGATCGTCGATCTTTACTGGGTCACCCATATCCAAGACGAAGACATCTCCGCCATCTGCCAACGCTCCAGCTTGGATGACAAGTGCGGCGGCCTCCGGGATCGACATGAAATAGCGGATGACTTCGGGATGCGTGACGGTTACTGGGCCGCCCGTTTCAATTTGGCGACGGAACCTGCGGACGACTGAACCGGAGCTGTCCAGGACATTCCCAAAGCGTACCATTGTGAAAACGGTCTGATTGTCAGGCTCTTGGCTGAGCGCTTGTAGGATCATCTCCGACAATCGTTTCGTCGCGCCCATGACATTGGATGGTCGCACTGCTTTGTCCGTCGAGATGAGCACGAACCGCTCGATACTCAATTCCTGCGCGATACGCGCAATGGTCAAGCAACCAAACGCATTGTTTTGTACGCCAGACACCACGTTCCCTTCGATGATGGGAACATGCTTGTAGGCAGCCGCATGAAACACCGTATTGATTTTGTACTTGATCATGGCTTCGCGAATGAACGAGCCATCGAGAACCGATCCTAAGAGGGGGACAATGTCCGGCACTTTCTCAATATTCTCAGACGTTTCGAGCCTATCTCGAAGGTCGCTTTCAATCTGGTACAGCGCTACTTCGCTGATTTCCACTAGAACCAGTCTTGCCGGTTTCTGCTCGATGATTTGGCGAACGAGTTCTGACCCAACGGATCCACCCGCACCCGTGATCATGACGGATTTGTCGCTAATGCTCTTAGAAAGCAACGTCGGGTCGGGAGGTACCGGATCGCGGCCGAGGAGGTCTTCGACTCCAACTGGTCTTGCATCTGAAATGGTAACCTGGCCCGATGCAATCTCTTCCAGGCCTGGTAGAACTTTAACAATTACCGGCAGGCCCTCAACAGCGTTCATGATCTCACGGCGCTGGCGCCTGCGGACCTCGAACATTGCAAGCAGGACTTCCTTCACCTCGAAGCGTCGAATGATTTCTTCGAGCTGGTCCGGGCGGTACACCTTTTTGCCGTTGACGTACTGACGCCACATGGATGGCTCTGCGTCCACGAAGGCCACCAGCTCTCGCTCTGGAGTTCGTGCCAATGCCTGGGCGAGAGCAACACCTTCCGCGCCGGCTCCATAAATCAGAACCGGGACGCGTTCGAGATCAAGTGGGATATCTGGAATTGCAATCCCCACTGATCGGAGTAGGGCACCTGCAAGGTGGCGCATGGACAAGATCGCAATGCTGCCGAATATTCCGTAGGCTAGAATTATGGATCTGGGGATGCCGTTTTGGCCGCTCAAAAGCACAACGAGTGCCCAGACGAGCATAGCCAGCATTGTGCCCAGTGCTATGCGGATGGAACCACGGTACCCAATGAATCGGGTCACGACGCGATAGAACCCGAACCAGCCATAGATGCTTACGGTAATAAGCGGCGCGGACGCTGCCAGCGCAAATGTTGACCAGCTCAGCGCCTCTAAGTTTGTGCCATATCGTAAGAACAAGAGGCCGAGCATTACGGTGTTCAGCACGAACAAGTCGGAGACAACTAGCACCGCTCGCTTGCTGTACCGCGACATCGAAACGATTGTATCGCGGGCAGCCTTTACATTTGCGTGGTTTTGAAAATCTAAAGGCACAAGAATACTCAATCTTAAAAATAGAGGCGCCCTGAGTTCACGTGTCTACGGCATGGTCGAAACAGCCATGCTGTTAAGTCCGTTGTAAGATCAGGCGTCCATCTATCGATCGTCGATTTTCGGATTTAGCTGACGCTCGATACGCAGAACGGTAGTTGCCCCTGAATCTTCAAAAAAAGCCATTTGGATCGCGCGTTCATCCACGTAAAACTAATGCTGGAGAAAACCATCCTCCTTTTACGTTAAGTTACTAGCGGATGCAGCGCCTTACGCTCAGCGTTGTGATTATTGTTCAATTCAATTTCTACTGCCAGTCCCGTGTCAATTTTCCTATCAATCCGTAAGCCAACAGTGCCGCTAGAGCACCAAACACCAGCCCACCAGCCTGACTTGCAGCCAAGACTCCTTCAGCTTGAGCCCATAGGCCGCCCAGCAAGACGAATGGAATCGTTCCGACTGTGGCTCGCCCCCAATTGAGGGCTGTGGAAATATAGGGTCTTTGAAGCGTATTGAAGACTGCGTTTGATACGAACAGAACGCCCAAGAAACCGAAAAGCGGTGCCAGCCAGAAGCAGAACAGCCGGATGAGGTCTGCAGCCTCAGGTGAGGTTGCGAACTCGCGCACAATTGTCTCGCTGAAACTCATCAATCCAATCCACGCTAACGCTGCGAAGCCTAGGCTCACGAAATATGATTTCGTCAGCGTTTCCCGCATTCTCGCTTTGTCCATGGCGCCAAAATTCTGGCCGATGATTGGACCGACAGAACCGGATAAGGCGTAAATTGTCCCGAAAGCGACAGGCATGATCCGCCCAATAACCGTCCAACCAGAGACTGCGCTATCCCCATAAGTCGAGATGGAAGCCGTCACATATGCATTGGCGAAGGGTGTCGCGACGTTGGTTGCCATGGCGGGCACGGCAATGGAAGCAAACGCCCATATGTCTTTTATGATCGTCTTCGGTCTCGGGCGGCCCATCAAACCGTGAACGTAGATCACGCCATAGAGCCCCACCGAGAGCACTGTGATCCTAGATATGGCCGAAGCGGCGGCTGCGCCCTGGATACCGAGTTCGAGAACAAAAATGAAGATTGGGTCTAAGATGATGTTTGTTACCGCACCCAATAGGGTCACGTTCATTGCGCGGCGCGCATCTCCGACTGAGCGAAGGATCGCTGACGACGTCATCCCGGCGGCCAACGGTGGAAGTGCTGGTACGAGTATGGTGAGATAACTCTCCGCGAGGCTCAGAGTTCGGCCCTTGGCGCCCAACAGCTCGAGCATTGGGGTAATCAACAGCCAAACAACAAGGGCTAGAACTGCCGAAATTACGAATGTCAGGAGGTGCGCATGCACGACCAGTCGGCGCGCACGCACCATGCGACCAGCACCAATGGCGGGAGATACAAGCGCAGTCGCAGCGATCGCCAGCCCAATGCCGATGGAGATCGTGAGAAAGATGATCGAACTGCCATAACCTACCGCAGCGACGATTGCTTCGTCATTGAGCTGCTTAAGGAAGTAGATGTTGGCCAGATCGCCCAAGAAAATGGCCATTAGTCCGATCGCGCCAGTCCCGGTCATCACCAGGATGTGTCGGAGCAAAGATCCGGTCACGAACCTTGGCTGGTCATACCCAGCTTTTCGCGGGCGCCTGGCTTTAGAAGAACCAGTACTTGCGGTGGGCGTCGGTGTCGACATGGAGGCCTTTTGGGGTTTGTGAAGCGTCATGCGAACGAAAGGCGACGCGCTTATGTGTCCGGCCAAGAGCGAAAGCTGACCGTATCGGCTGGTACATCTATAAGGAAGTAATAGTTTCGTAGTTCAGATACGCAGAACTTATCAGACCGGGCGCCGTGCGCGAATAGCGGCTGAAAGCGTCCCTTCATCCAAGTAGTCCAGCTCCCCGCCGACGGGTACGCCCTTTTGGATTTCAGACACACTGACGTTGGCATCTCTCAACGCGTCTGAGACATAGTGCATGGTCGATTGTCCCTCGACGGTTGCATTAAGCGCCAGCAACACTTCACGGATTTCGGGATTGTTTGCACGTTCAACCAGCTTATCGATCCGCAGGCTTTCAGGACCAATCCCGTCAAGTGGAGACAAGCGTCCGCCTAGGATATGGTAGCGGGACTTCACTACCCCTGCGCGCTCCAAGGCCCACAAATCGGCGACGTCTTCAACAACCACGAGCATCGCCGGCTCACGCTTTGGATCGGCGCAGATGGTACAGGGCTGGACCGTGTCGACATTTCCACATTCGGTGCACTCACGTACCTTTTCCACTGCGGTGTTCAAGGCATCGGTGAGCGGGATGAGCATGTCATCGCGTCGCTTCAAAAGTGATAGTGTCGCTTTGCGTGCTGAGCGGGAACCAAGACCCGGCAACCGACTCATCAGCTTTATCAGGCGCTCGATTTCGGGGCTTGTTACGTCACCTGCCATCGGTGCTCCTGGGGTCCAAGGCTTTTCTCATCGGGGTCAAAAAAGCTTCATGCCCGGTGGAATCGGAAGGCCGCCTGTCACCTCAGCCATTTTCTCTTGTAGCCCTGCCTCAACCTTCGACTTGGCATCCTGATTGGCGGCAATGATCAGGTCTTCGAGGATTTCGACGTCATCCGGCTTCATGAGTGATGGATCAATCGACAATCGGTTCATTTCACCTTTGCCGTTCATGAGCACCTTCACCAGCCCGGCACCGGACTGACCTTCGAATTCGAGTTCGACCAATTCCTCTTGCATTTTTTGCATGCGCGCTTGCATGTCTTTGACTTTACTCATCATTCCCATGATGTCTTTCACGGGTCACCTCCTGGTTGCGCCAAGCTCTTTCAACCGACTTCGTTTGTCCGGTCGTCGTCCTGACTTTGTGCTTGTGCTGGCTCTTCTTCGTAATCTGTGACTGAGACGATCTCTGCGTCTGGAAAAACGCTTAAGGCCTGCTGCACACTTTCAATGGCTTTTAGAGCTTCAAGTTCGGTCGCATTTCGCTCGCGCCTGACTTCGGCAACACGACGTTCGCCTGGCGACTTCGACAACACGACAACCCAGGGTAGTCCAGTCCATTCGTTCAGCTTTTCACGCAAATCATTGGGAAGCTCGCGAGGTGCTTCTGGGTACAGATAGAGGTCGATGCTCCGCGTTGCAGCATCGAATTTTACCAGGCTCACATGTTCTTCGAGCATGACCTTGAGTTTTGCGTCTCGTCTTCGACTGATCAAGGCGAGGATGCCTTGGAAAGATGTCGGGAGCGGCTCGGTGTCTGACGAAATTGGTGCATCGAGTTCGACGGGATCGATATCATCAATCGTATCTCGGTTCTCATACGCCTGGATCGGCGGTGTACCATCGGTTGCCCAAGGCGGTGGATCAGCGACACGTTCTGCTGGGGATAATCGTGGATCAACCGGCGGTCCAGTTTGAGCGACATGCTTTGCCGAAACTGCGCCTTCAGGCTGCTTTTCCGGGCCCTTTGCCACTGGCGCGTTGTGTTGTTTTGTGTAAGACGGCGTGCGGCCTAACTCGTTGCTAGTCGGTGCTCCACCAAGCGTCTTAATGATTTCATCGGGTGCTGGCAGATCTGCGGTATATGCGAGCCGGATTACGACCATTTCGGCTGCAGCCCTGGGGTCGGGCGCGCGCTGGACCTCGTCCATCCCCTTGAGCAGCATTTGCCAGGCGCGCGACAGCAAAGCCATTGAGAGCGTAGATGCCAAAGCTTCGCTGCGGCGGACTTCTTCGGCGGACAGCGTTTCGGCTGCAGATGCTGCACCGACAACTTTGATCCGTGTTGCGATATGCACTGCCTCGGCGAGGTCAGCCAGGGCTTGGCTTGGATCAGCTCCGTCATCGTGCAGCTTATCCCACCCTTCCAGTGCCGCTGCCGTTTTGCCTGAAAAAATCAGATCGAGAATGTCAAAGATGCGTCCACGATCTGCCAGACCGAGCATGGCGCGGACGCCATCCGCATCGACGTTGCTTTTTGAAAATGCGATCGCCTGATCGAGAATAGAGAGACCATCGCGGACTGAGCCACCTGCAGCACGGGCGATGAGTTTGAGTGCTTCTTCGTCGGCTTTCGCGCCTTCTTGTTCGACGATGCCGGCAAAGTGCGCCACCAGATCAGGAACGTCGACGCGGCGCAGATCGAACCGCTGACACCGTGAAAGGACGGTGACGGGAACCTTGCGGATTTCGGTCGTTGCGAAGATGAATTTGACGTGCTCTGGCGGCTCCTCCAACGTTTTCAGAAGCGCATTGAACGCCCCTTTGGAAAGCATATGGACTTCGTCGATTATGAAGACTTTATATCGGGCAATCAGCGGCTTGTAGCGTGCGCTTTCGATAATCTCACGAATGTTGTCGACACCAGTGTTTGAGGCCGCATCCATTTCGATAACATCGGGGTGTCGGCTCTCCATGATCTCGGCGCAGTGTTGACCGTAGTCTTCAGGCTCACGCGGTAGATCGGCCATCGGCCCATCAGCAACGCCATCTTTCTCGAAGTTCAGCGCGCGCGCCAAAATGCGGGCCGTCGTTGTCTTCCCAACACCGCGGACACCCGTCAGCATGTAACCTTGGGCAATGCGGCCCGACGTGAACGCGTTGCGCAGGGTGTCAACCATGGCCTGCTGGCCGATTAGGTCCTCGAACACCTGCGGTCGGTATTTCCGCGCCAGGACGACATAATCGGACTGCTGCTTATTTGGATTGCTCTCGTTCGTCATGCCAGCCGGTATAGCAGTGCCTTGACTGTTGCGCAGCACATTGGCGTTGCGTTGGCGATAACTTCATCAGACCCAACGCCCAGGTTACGGTCCTGGCTCGGCGTTTGGCCGCTGATATCGCTCACACTTGACCCGACTAAGCCTTTGACTATGCTTCCAAATCAAAGCCAATGTAAGGGCTCCGACCCAAACGAAGTCGTCTGGTCCAAAACACAGCTTGTGACCTATTGCGCTCATTGAAGTTGGGTATCTGAGGCTGGCGGACGACCCGCGTCCTGATCGTTAGGGCTGCTTCGTTCCCGACCTGACCCGGTTGGCGAGGGATGCGTCCGCCGCCAGCCCGACCGGGTTATCGGCTTTTTTGCTCTGCGGTGCAAGAGTCCTCGTCAGAGACACCGTTACGCTTTCTGCCCATGGTGTCATGCATTGTCTCGTTGCGCGTGCAGTGCAGCTTGTGTTTGTTAATGCGCGACGAAACAAGGAAACACGAATGCACCCTTCCCTCGCGGCCACGACCCATCTCAATCGTCAAAATGACCTTCGCGTAGACCGCGATCACGTCGATTCGCTCCTGTCGTCTCCAGACAGCCGGTTCTTTGTACTGGCAGGTAACAAGCCGGTCGTCGACAGCGATGCTGATCGGACAAAGTCGTCCCTTCGCTGGTTTTCGCGCCAGGACCTGGACGCCATGGGCGTTCCGCTCATGGAAACCCTATACCTAGGCGATGATGCAGCGACCGGTTCAGCCCAGTTTGCCGTCCTAATAACAGAGCACTTCGCTCGACACGCGCCGGAAGCTGGTGGTCGGCTTGCTCCTGCTGTGGACCTTAGGTCAATTGCGTCTCAAGGTTCGATGGAGCCGGTCGAACTTGGACTTGCAGCTCAGGCTGTTGGACTGCGGAACTGGCACGAGGAATCACGCTGCTGCGGGCGGTGCGGTGGGTCGATGTCGATGAAAAACGGTGGCTGGAAGCGCCGCTGCTGGGCTTGCAAGAACGAGACTTTTCCGCGTGTGGATCCGGTTGTGATCATGGCTGTGACATTCGAGGGGCAATTGTTGCTTGCCCACGAGGATCGCTTCCCAGACACGATGTATTCGACGATTGCCGGGTTCATAGAACCGGGCGATGACGTTTTCCACGCGGTTCGACGTGAAACAATGGAAGAGGTTGGGATCGAGATTGGGGAGGTCGAATTTCAAGGCTCGCAGCCTTGGCCCTTCGCCCACAGCCTGATGATTGGATGCATGGCGCGCGCGAAATCCGACAAGATCGCCATTAATCCCAATGAAGTCAGCGATGCCCGGTGGTTCAGCCGCGACGATGTTACCAGCATGGTTAACCACACGCATGCGGAGGGATTGTGGGTGCCGGGCCAACACTCGATGGCCCATATGCTCATTCAACACTACCTGGCGGAGACGGCTTAGGCCGGAACGGTTCATGTACGGGCTGAGGCGGTGTGCCGGTTGCAAGATGTGATGGGCCTGCCTAACCTTCAATCTATGCACAGATCTGCACCCCGATTGTCCCGCATGCTGACTGCAACCTTGGCCATCATGGCGATGCTGCTGCACTTGGCAGTGTCGTCAGTGCACATCGTGGCAATGGCTGAAGCGGCATTTGATCCATCGGCAGCCTCTGGGGCTGGCAGTCCAGTACTGTGCCTGAACACTGGTGCACTCCCGCCAGCCGGTTTTGACGGAGACCTGAGCGGCGGCGAAGATGGCGATCAACTGCCCTACAGGGGGATGTCCGCCCAATGCGGTCATTGTGCTCTGGGATCATTTGGTTGCTCGCTGCCCAAAACGGTCAGCGTCGCCAACGATTTCGGTGTCGCGATTGACCTCCTTCAAGAGCCGCAACCCCGATTTGACCGTTCCCGAAAACTAGCCATTGCGAACCTCCATAGTCGTGGACCGCCAGCGTAAGCTTGACCTTTGCGTTGTCAGGCCTGGTTGGAGCGCTGTTCCTTCATCAGGAATAGCTCATCCTTCAAGCTGCGAACGCGCTTAAGGCGTCGTCGATCAAACACTTCGCAAATGAACCTCTAGACCGATCACCCGTTTTGCTACCAGCAATACCGCGTGTGATTTTCAGTCTGATTATCGTGGATTAAAAACCTATGACTCGCATCTTTCCTATGTCGACCTCGTCGGCTGTACCGCGTCGTCTTCGAGTATCGTTGGTAACTGCTTTTGTCTTAGCAGCAGCAATCGGAATTCAGACCGGACAAGCTGATGCGCACGACTACAAAGTTGATGGCATAAAGATCGACCATCCGTGGACACGGAGCACTCCGCCGGGTGTCAAAGTTGGTGCTGGATATCTGACGATCGAAAACACCGGTAAGACGGCTGATAAGCTGATTAGCGGATCGTTTGACCTTTCAAGCAAAGTCGAAATGCACACGACTGAAGTTACGGATGGCATTGCCAGGATGCGGGAGCTTGCTGGCGGTGTAGAGATTGCACCGGGTGCGACGGTGGCCTTCAAACCAGGTGGCAAGCACCTTATGTTTATGGGGCTGAAAGAACCGCTGACAGAGGGCGCGAAGATTGCCGGTTCGTTGGTGTTCGAGAAGGCCGGAACGGTTAGTGTCGAATTTGCCGTCGAGTCGCTCAAGACCAAAGCTGGTGATGGCGAAATGGACCATTCCAAGCACGGTGGTGGGCATGACCACGGTGCTGCAAAAACCGACCACAAACACGGATCTGAACACAGCGGAGGCCACCATGGCCACTAGTCTTTTACAGAAAGTCAGGTGGGTTGCCTGGGGTCTTGTCGGGGTCGCTGCCATTGTTGGTGGCGGCCTGCTGATGGGGTCATTACAGGAGGCAGTTCAAAACGGACGAAATGCCCCGGCTGCCGTCAAGATTGGCGGGCCTTTCGAGTTGACGTCGCACAGGGGCGAGGCGTTTTCATCCGAAGCACTGAAGGGCAAGCCCTATGCTCTGTTCTTCGGTTTCACGCATTGCCCCGACATCTGCCCAACAACGCTGCTGGAGATCACGCGGCATCTTGATGCCCTTGGAGCAGATGCGGATAAACTCAACGTTCTCTTCGTTACTGTGGACCCCGAGCGGGATACAGCTGAACAACTGGGGACATACTTGAGTTCGTTCCACAAAGGGATCACTGGCTTGACGGGAACACCTGAGCAAATTGCAGGGGTGGCCAAATTATATCGAGCGTACTTTAAGAAAGCGCCTTCGCCATCAGATCCGAATGACTACACGATGGACCATTCGGCGACGGTCTATCTGTTCGATGGAGCGGGCCGGCTTGCCTCAACGCTTGACTGGCAAGAAAAAGAAAGCACGCAGCTCAAGAAACTCAAGCGGTTGGTTGGGGTGACCAGTTAAACCTCAGATCACGCCTCCGATTTAAACGCAGCGGCCGCCGTCGACCTCCATCGCGACGCCAGTCACAAAGCTTGAAGCGGGGTCTGCGAAAAAGACGGCTGCATTTGCGATATCGCTAGGCCGAGACATCCGGCCTAGCGGTATCGTTGCCACGAACTTTGCTCGATTTTCAGGGGTATCGGGTTTGCCCATGAACTGCTCCAACATCGCAGTTTCGCCAATCACTGGATTGATGGCGTTCACCCGAATGTTGTGAGGGGCAAGCTCTGCTGCCAAAGACTTCGTCAGTGTAATCGCGGCACCCTTCGAGCCGTTGTACCAAGTGAGGCCGGGCCTTGGCCTAATACCCGCTGTTGAGGCGGTGTTTATGATCACGCCACCACCACGCTCTTGCATAGCCGGAACAGCTGCTTTCGTACCCAGGAACAGTGCTTTGACATTAACACTGTAGATGCGGTCAAACTCGTTTTCGGTGACGTCGAGAGCTGGCTTGTTTGCGTGCGTGTATCCAGCGTTGTTGACCAGGATGTCGAGGCCGCCAAACGCTGATCCGGCCAGCGCCACTGCTGCCGCAATGTCAGAGGAAGCGGTCACGTCCGTCTTGATGAACCTAGCCGCTGTGCCCAGGTTTTCCGCGACGTTATTCCCCAGTTTTTCGTTCAAATCCGCAATAATGACAGACGCGCCTTCAGCGACATACGCTTCACAGATGCCGCGACCGAAGCCTGAGGCGCCGCCTGTGACAATGGCGGTGAGACCTGCCAAGCGCGTCATAGTGATCCTCGCGAGTCCTGGGCCACGAGCTCATCTGCCTTGCCATTTTGAATTCGAAATGGACTGGCTTTGTACGTTCCCAGAACGATGACCTGGCTTGAAAAATACGAGAGGTCCTGGAGTGCCAATTTGACCATGCGGTCTGAGGGATGGCCTTCAATATCGGCGAAGAACATGGTGGCGTTGAAGCTGCCGCCAAGCTGATAGCTTTCCAGCTTCGTCATGTTCACACCGTTTGTGGCAAAGCCGCCCAGCGCCTTGTAAAGAGCGGCCGGCACATTTCGGACCCGGAATATGAATGTCGTTACGAATGGACCGTCTCCGGGCTCGGCGTCGTCGGGCTCGTTTGCCAGGATGACAAATCGGGTGGTGTTGTGGTCCTGGTCCTCCATATCCGGACGCAGGATTTCGAGACCGTAGATCTCGGCGGCGAGCGAGGACGCCAAAGCTGCAAGCGTGTGGTCATCGGATTCGGCAACCATTCGGGCGGACCCAGCCGTGTCCGCTTCCGGAACCGGTGTCAGCCCCAATTCCCTTAGCGTGTCTCTGCATTGACCAAGGGCCTGGGTGTGGCTGAGGACACGTTTGATTTTTTCCAGGCCCGTGCCTTTGTGCGCCAATAATTGGTGGCGTACGCGGAGGAAGTGTTCTCCGACGATGTACAGACCTGCATCCGGCAATAGGTGATGAATGTCTGCGACGCGCCCTGCAACCGAGTTTTCTATCGGGATCATGGCATATCTCGCCTTGCCAGATTTGACGGCTTGAAGCGCGTCTTCAAACGTCGGGCAGGCGATGGCCTCGAGCTCTGGCATCACTTCCTGACAGGCTAGGTGCGAGTTGGCCCCTGGCTCACCTTGGAAAACAACTTGATCCACGTTTGGTGCTTTCAGCTTCTATTGATGGAGTGACTTGGCAAAATGGCTGATGGTCAACCATTCCATGTGCGTCGTAGCAGGACCAGACCCGTTGCCAAAGTCTGATGGGTGGTCTGATACGCCGTGGTGTGTTGTTGCTGTGGTTTGCTAGTCAGCCTCTTGGGCTGCCAGTGTGCGCCGTGCCTTTGCGAGGTCCTCTGGTGTGTCGACGCCAATTGGGACCGTATCAACGATGGCTGCGTCAATGCGCATTTCATCTTCGAGCGCTCTAAGCTGCTCCAATCGCTCACGTTTCTCGAGCTTTGAAGGGCGCAAAATGACAAACCTCTCAAGTGCTGAGCGGCGATACGCATAGATGCCGATGTGGTGGTAGAGCGGGCCTTCGCCCCATGGTGCCGCCGCCCGTGTGAAATAGAGAGCGCGCATCACTTCAAGGCGTCCGGTTGGTGTTTCGATGTCCTTTAGCGGCGTGCCAACGACTTTCACAGCGTTTGGGTCATCACGTTCGTCTTTGTCTACGATCTCGGCAACGAGTGTTGCGATATCGGGCCCCTTGCGGCGCAACGGTTGGAGGCAGGCCTTAATGAGGCGAGGTTCTAGCGTGGGGAGATCACCCTGCAGATTCACGATGAATTCCGCATCGCCTTCTGGATCGACTTTGTTCACAGCTTCAAACACACGATCAGAACCTGACGTATGATCCGACCTCGTCATGACAGCTTCCCCGCCACATGAGCGAATGGCGTTGAAGACCTCCTCAGCGTCGGTGGCGACAACCACACGGCCCGTTTCAGCAGCGCAAGCCTGTCGCCAGACCCATTCGATCATGGGTTTTCCCGCGATTTCCACCATGGGCTTGCCGGGCAGTCGACTAGCCTCCATGCGTGCGGGGATAACCACAAGTGTATTGTACATGCGCCGTGGGCCTTTTGAGCGAAGTGAAAGACTCTAGAGTTTTGAGGTGCGTCAAACATCCCACCCCTGGATGCTCTAAGCGACAATTGGTCCAATAACATAGCCCCACGGGACGACCCAAGTCGTGTTGCAAGCACTGGGCGAAAGCTTATAGATCCTTGCAGCGTTTCAGTAAGATGGTGCCGCTACCATTCAAAGTTGAACACATAACCCATAACCCACGGGACCTCGCTCGCATGGATTCGTTTGAACTCACGAAAATTGCCGCCGCCGTTCTTGCTGCGGCACTGCTTATCTTTGGGACTGGCACTTTCATTGAGATCGCCAACGCGCCTCACGGTGACCACGACGTTGTCGGCTATTCCCTGGCGCCAGAGGGCGACGACGAAGGCGACGGCTCAGCCGAGGTTGCTGATGCAGGTGGGAAAGCCGAGGCCGCGCCAGAACCCGCCGGATTTGATGCTGCGGCCGTCGTTGCTGCTGCGAGCACGGCTTCACCGGAAGCTGGTCAAAAGCTCTTTAACGCCTGCAAGGCTTGTCATTCGAACAATGAAGGTGGCGCCAACAAGGTTGGTCCCGCACTCTGGGGCATTGTTGGACGCGATAAAGGTTCGGTCGACGGCTTTAAGTATTCGGGTAAATTGCAGGAAATGGAGGGCGCGTGGACGCTCGATGCCCTGGCTGGGTTCATTCACAATCCCAAAGAATATGCGCCTGGTACGAAAATGATCTACCGAGGCCTCAAAGACGACAAGAAGCTGGCGAACCTGCTGTCTTATCTCAATAGTCTCAAGTAGTTAGAAGTATTACGAAGCGCTTGACGCCTGTTCGTCGCGCTTTGCGAAGGTTCGATATCACCACGTCTATCCGCCCCGTTGGTGCTCTACTAACGGGGCTTTTTCGTGCGCAGTCACCCCCGGTTGGGCCGGTTTTCCGACCCCTTAGTCCAGGAAACTCGCTGCCCTTGGGGTTTTTCCTTAAAAAGCTTTAACTCGCGCCGCCTCGTTATGAACGCTACTTCATAAGACTAATGCGGAAAAAGCGCATCGGCTATGAGAGGAGCGGTCTGAATGGGTCAGCAGGACGTCGCGAGAGCAACGCAGGTCAGTTTTATGGCTCGTTTGCTTGGTAAATCTTCCGCAATGGCCTTGGGAACCATCGCGACGGCGGTCATGTTGGTGGCACCGGATGCCTTCGCAAATCCTAACGACAAGAACGTGGCTCTTTCTCTTGTCGGCGAGCCGCAGTACGCCCCTGACTTTAAACATTTTGACTGGGTGAACCCAGATGCTCCAAAGGGCGGTGAAATCCGACAATGGATGATGGGGTCGTTCGATTCCCTCAATCCGTTCACGGTCAAAGGCGACTCGGCTTTCGGGCTTGGGCTGACCTATGACCAGCTCATGGTCACCAGCCCGGATGAACCTTCGACCGAGTATTGCTTGATTTGTGAGTGGGTCAGCTATCCCGAAGACTTCAGCTCTGTCACGTTTAAGCTTCGCGACGAGGCTCGTTTCCACGATGGGAAACCGATCACTGTCGATGATGTCGTGTTCAGTCTTGGCGCGCTTAAGAAGGCCCACCCGCAGTATGCGTTTTATTATAAGAACGTCGTCAAAGCAGAACAGACCGGCGACGGGGAAGTGACGTTCACGTTTGATGTCAAAGGCAACCGTGAACTTCCGCAAATTGTGGGACAACTGACTATCCTGCCAAAGCACTTTTGGACCGGTCAGAACGAGAAGGGTGACACACGCGACCTGATGCAAACGACGATGAGCGCGCCGCTTGGGTCGGGTCCGTATCGCGTCGGCGAAATGAAGGCTGGGCGGTCGATCCGCTATGACCGTGTGGATGACTACTGGGCCAAAGACCTGCCGGTGATGAAGGGTCAGTATAATTTTGACCGCATCACTTATCTCTATTCGCGTGAGCGGACTGGCGTGTTTGAGGAATTCAAAACAGGTAAAATTGATGTCTGGGCGGAAAGCAGCGCCAATGCTTGGGCCACGCAGTATGAGATCCCGGCTGTCGCAAAGGGTCTCCTGATCAAAGAGGCGATCCCGCATAAACAAGTCGCGCCAATGCAGGCGTTTGTGCTCAATCAACGACGAACCCAATTCAAAGACCCACGCGTGCGTCGCGCTTTCAATCTGGCTTTTAATTTCGAGGCGGCGAACAAGTCGCTTTTCTATGACCAGTATGTTCGGGTCGGCAGCTACTTCGACAACTCAGAACTCAAAGCCAAGGGTCTGCCAGAAGGGCGTGAACTGGAAATTCTTGATGGCGTGAGAGATCTCCTCCCGCCGGAAGTGTTCACCACGGAGTGGGCGAATCCAAAAGCAGACACGCGCATCGCGCATCGCAATAACTTGCGCAAGGCGGTCAAATTACTTCGGGAAGCAGGTTGGAAGCAAAAGACCGGTTTTCTAACGGACCAACGTGGCCGCGAGTTCAGCGCGACGTTTTTGTTGGTGCAGCCGAACTTCAAGAGGATCGTATTGCCGTATGTCGATGATCTCAAAAAGATTGGTATCAAGGCGGATGTTCGCGTTGTCGATACGGCTCAGTACAAGCGCCTGACGGATGATTTTGACTATGACATCATCGTTTCAAGCTTCCGGCAGTCGCACTCACCGGGTAACGAACAGCGAAACTTTTGGGGTTCGGATGCGGCTGATCGTAAGGGAAGCAACAACGCCGCTGGCATCAAGAGCCCGGCCGTCGACAAGCTGATCGACCGGATCGTGTTTGCGAAGGATCGCGAGGAGCTTGTTGCCGCGACCAACGCTTTGGACCGCGTATTACTCTGGGGCCAATATGTCGTCCCGCAATGGCATTATCCCTACGAGCGCTATGCGTATTGGAATAAGTTTGGGCGTCCTGAGAAGCTGCCATCACAGACTGCCGCCATCCTTCGTACTTGGTGGGTCGACCCCGCAAAGGAAGCGAAGCTCAAAGAACAGATGGGTATGTGAGGGCGCATGTTTTATCTGTTCCAAACAGCCCAGCTGCGTCATGTCCGAGTGCGTTTTCTGACCTTGTCTCTGGCGCTCGTCGCGGCTGTGGGTGTTTCAATCCCGCTTGCGGTGGCAGAGCCAAGCCATGGCTTGTCTGCATTTGGCGAGCTGAAATACGGAAAAGACTTTGGGCACTTTGAGTATGTGAATCCGGATGCTCCCAAGGGTGGTCGCATCTCGATGATCGGCACTGCGGGACGTATTACGTTCGATAGTTTCAATGGCTATATTCTCAAGGGTGACGCCGCTCAGGGCCTAGAGTATCTGTTCGACAGCCTCATGGTCCGCGCGGATGACGAACCAGACGCGGTCTATGGCCTTGTTGCTGTCAGTGCAGATCTGGCTGCTGACAAACAATCCGTCGTGTTCAAGATGCGACCGGAGGCTGAGTTTTCAGATGGCACGCCGCTTCGTGCGGAAGACGTTGTCTTTTCCTTTGAGACTTTGAAGTCTGAGGGGCATCCCGTCTATCGCACAACGCTACGTGACGTGGAAAAGGCCGAAGCTCTCGATGAGCTGACTGTGCGCTACACGTTCAAAGGTGATTTGGTGCGCGATCTTCCGCTTGTTGTCGGGACATTGCCCATTTTTTCGAAGGCCTATTACTCAAAGCAACCGTTTGCGAAGACCACACTCGATACACCACTTGGGTCTGGCCCCTACAAGATTGACAGTTTCCGTGCTGGTACGTTCGTCATTTACAAGCGGCGAGACGATTACTGGGCCAAGGATTTGCCGGTCAATCGTGGGCGCTTCAACTTCGGCGAGCTACGGTATGAATACTATCGCGACCGAACAGCCGAGCTCGAAAATCTGAAGAACGGCACTTTCGATCTGCGGGAAGAATTCACCAGCGTCGACTGGGCTACGGCTTACAACATCCAAGCGGTGAAAGATGGCCGCCTCATCCGTGCGACGCTGAAAGACGAGCGCCCTTCCGGTGCTCAGGGCTTCTTCATCAACACGCGCCGAGAGAAGTTTTCTGATCCACGTCTACGCAAGGCGCTTGACTACGCGTTCGATTATGAGTGGTCGAACAAGAACCTGTTTTATGGGCTTTACAAGCGAACATCGAGCTACTTCGAAAACTCGCCCCTGAAGGCGGTTGGGCCGCCCAGCGCAGACGAGCTAAAACTGTTAGAACCGTTTCGGGACACGCTTCCCAAAGAGGTTTTTGATATCCCGTACTCACCGCCCGTTTCCAACGGTTCGGGTTCGGATCGTCGCCTTTTACGGGAAGCCTCAAAGCTCTTAAGCGAAGCTGGCTGGACCCTGAAAGACCGCAAGCGTGTCAACGCCAAGGGCGAACCACTCAAGATTGAGTTTCTCATTTTTTCGCAAACCTTTGTTCGTGTCATCGAACCTTACGTCAACAATCTGAAGCTGCTTGGCATTGATGCCTCCATTCGGCTTGTCGATCCCTCGCAGTATGAACGTCGTTTGAAATCATTCGACTTTGATGTGACGACCCAGCGCTACGTCCTATCCCTCACGCCCGGTGCCGAAATGACCAATTTCTGGGGCTCGGCCAGTGCAAAAATCGACGGCAGCTTCAATCTAGCTGGGATATCTAGTCCGGCCATTGATGCGCTGATCGACAAAATCATGGGGGCGAAATCCCGCGCTGAACTGCAGATTGCAGCTCGTGCGCTTGATCGCGTGCTGCGGGCGGGTCATTACTGGGTTCCTCACTGGTACAAGGCTTCTCACAATGTCGCCCACTGGAACAAGTTTTCGTGGCCTGAGGTCAAACCGAAATACGATCGCGGGATCATCGAAACTTGGTGGCTCGATCAATCCAAGGCGGACAAGCTCGCCGTCAACTGAAAGCCGTTGACTGACACTTCGCTCAAGACGCGGGAACGGAACCACCGCATATGGCCGCCTATCTCCTGAAACGTATTTTGCTGATCCTGCCGACGATGATCGGCATCATGCTGATCAGCTTTATCATCATCCAGTTTGCGCCTGGAGGACCTGTCGAGCGGGTGATTGCTCAGCTTCAGGGTACAGATGTGTCTCTGACTTCGCGCATCTCTGGTGGTGGTGGCGATGGTCTAAGCGGTGGAGCAAGCGGGCAGGCCGGACAGGGCGGGGCGGATAGCGGTGCGAGCTCTCAGTATCGGGGTGCCCAGGGTCTCGATCCAGAGTTTATCAAAAGCCTGGAAAAGCAATTCGGCTTCGACAAACCGGCCCATGAACGCTTCCTCTTGATGATGGGCAACTATCTGACGTTTGACTTTGGTCAGAGCTACTTTCGCGATGTTGCCGTTATCGATCTCATCGCTGAAAAGCTGCCGGTTTCGATCTCGCTTGGTCTTTGGATGACGTTGCTCACCTATTTGATCTCGATCCCGCTCGGCATTCGAAAGGCTGTCACAGATGGCGAACGATTTGATGTGTGGACGTCTGGGCTGTTGGTGATTGGCTATGCTGTGCCGGGATTCCTGGTTGCTGTGTTTTTACTTGTGGTGTTTGCCGGCTCATCGTTCTTCCAGTGGTTCCCATCACGCGGTCTCGCATCTGAGGAATTCCAGAGTTACACGATGATGCAGTGTACGTTCTCTGCGAGATGCGTTGCGGACTATTTCTGGCATCTCACCTTGCCATTGATCGCGTTGGCTCTTGGTGCGTTCACGACGATGGCTTTCCTGACCAAGAACTCGTTCCTCGATGAAATCCGCAAGCAGTACGTTTTGACAGCGCGTGCCAAAGGCCTGAACGAGGGGCAGGTGCTCTATGGTCACGTGTTCCGCAACGCGATGCTGTTGATTATCGCAGGATTTCCCGGCGCATTCATTTCAGCGTTCTTTTCCGGAGCGCTGCTGATCGAAACCATTTTCTCGCTCGATGGGCTTGGCCTGTTGGCGTTTGAGTCTATCGACAAGCGCGACTACCCCGTCGTATTCGCAACGCTCTACATCTTCGCGCTGTTGGGTCTCGTCGTGAACCTGATCTCGGACTTCGTTTACACGCTGGTCGATCCGCGGATCGATTTTGAAAGCCGGGAGGTCTAGGTCATGGATGCAAAGACAGACTTCTTGGCGCTGAGCGGTGGACGTAAGTCAGGTTCGGCCGGTTGGATTGGTGGTTCATTCGGTTGGCTGCGGAATGCGCTGACGCTGTCGCCTGTCAATCGTAGACGCTGGCAAAACTTTAAAGCGAACCGCCGCGGGTATTGGAGCCTTTGGATTTTTCTGACGCTCTTTATCGCTTCATTGCTTGCCGAGTTCATCGCCAACGACCGTCCAATCATGGTCAGCTACAAGGGTGAAATCCTTTTCCCGGTCCTGGTCGATTACCCGGAAGAAAAGTTTGGCGGCTTCCTGGCGGTCACCGACTATCGTGATCCGGTCAACATTGAAGAGATCGAGGCTAACGGCTGGATGCTATGGCCAATTGTCCGGTACTCCTACACGACTGTGAACAAGGATTACCCGCGCCGCAAATCGTCGAGTGGGCTCTGTCTGGGCTTTCCATCGCCGCCACCCTGGGCCAGCGAACAACCGCTTTGCGAGACGACACCAGACCAGCTGGAGCGTTATCAAACGTGGGGTAACACCAATTGGCTCGGGCTTGATAACCAGGGACGAGATGTTCTTGCGCGGGTCATTTACGGGTTTCGTGTTTCGGTCATCTTCGGGATTTTGCTCACGATCTTATCGTCTATCATCGGCATCACGGCGGGTGCTGTGCAGGGGTATTTCGGCGGTTGGGTAGACTTGATTTTCCAGCGCATTTTGGAAATCTGGTCATCGATCCCATCGCTCTATGTGCTGCTGATTATTTCGTCGGTCCTCGTGCCCGGGTTTTGGACGCTCTTATTTACGCTGCTGTTTTTTCAGTGGGTCTCGCTGGTTGGCGTCGTTCGTGCCGAGTTTTTGCGTGGGCGGAACTTCGAGTACATCACTGCATCGCGTGCGCTTGGCCTGTCTGACTACAAGATCATGTGGAAACACCTGTTGCCGAACGCGATGGTTGCTACGCTCACGTTCCTTCCCTTCCAACTGTCAGGCTCCATTTCGGCGCTGACCGCGCTCGACTTCCTCGGGCTTGGGCTGCCGCCTGGCTCGGCCTCGCTGGGCGAACTTCTGCTGCAGGGCAAAACCCATCTTGAGGCGCCTTGGTTGGGACTTACGGGCTTCTTTACGCTGGCGATTATGCTGTCGCTTCTGATCTTCATCGGCGAAGCGGTTCGCGACGCACTCGATCCACGAAAGACGTTTGTATGACGAGCGCTGTGATTGAAAAACAACCGGCTGCCAAATCGACTGAGACGCTTGTGAAGGTGCGGAACCTGTCTGTCGCTTTTCAGCAGGGCGGCGAAAAGACGCTGGCCGTCAATCGTGTGTCATTCACCATCGGGCGGGGTGAAACCGTCGCGATCGTCGGTGAGTCCGGTTCTGGAAAGACTGTGTCGGCCCTGTCAATCCTGCGGCTACTTCCGTATCCGTCTGCTTCGCACCCAACAGGCGAGATCTTTTTTCAGGGCCGTAATCTTCTTGGTGTTCCAGAAGATGATATGCGCGCTATTCGCGGGCGCAAAATATCAATCATCTTCCAAGAACCGATGACGTCGCTGAACCCGCTGCATACGATTGAAAAGCAAGTGGGTGAGGTTCTGCGCGTGCACCGTGGCTTGCAGGGCGACGAGGTGCGTGATCGCGTTCTTGAGTTGCTGACCAAGGTTGGCATTCGTGAACCTGAAAAGCGGCTGCAATCGTTTCCGCACCAATTGTCCGGTGGTCAGCGGCAACGCGTGATGATCGCTATGGCTCTTGCGAACGAGCCTGACTTGTTGATTGCAGATGAGCCTACGACGGCTCTGGACGTCACTATTCAGGCGCAGATCCTTGAACTTCTAAAGGATCTTCAAAAGGAAATGGGGATGGCCATGCTGCTCATTACCCATGACCTCGGTATCGTTCGGAAGATGGCTGAACGCGTTTACGTGATGCAGGCTGGAAAAGTCGTTGAGGAAGGTGCGGCTGAGCGTGTCTTCACGGCTCCTGAGCACCCCTATACGCAGCATCTTCTGAGTGCTGAACCTAAGGGAGAACCGCCCACGTATTCCGATAAGGCGCCGGTTGTTCTTGAAACAGATGACCTCAAGGTGTGGTTTCCCATCAAGAAGGGGCTGCTGCGTTCAACCGTTGATCACGTCAAAGCGGTCGATGGTGTTTCGTTAAAACTGCGCGAAGGGCAGACGCTTGGAGTTGTGGGCGAAAGTGGATCGGGCAAGACGACGCTTGGGCTGGCGCTTCTCAGGCTGATTTCTTCAAATGGTCCCATCGTCTATTTGGGCAACCGCATTGATGGTCACTCAAGCAAGCAGATGCGGCCACTCCGCCGAGAGATGCAGATTGTTTTCCAAGACCCCTATGGCGCGCTGAGTCCGCGGCTGTCCGTGGGACAAATCATCGAAGAAGGGCTGCTGATCCAATCACCAGGTATGGGGTACGATGATCGGCGCGCACGGGTCAGTGATGCGCTCGAAGAGGTCGGTCTGCCCGGTGAAACTCAGGACCGCTATCCGCACGAGTTTTCCGGTGGCCAGCGGCAGCGTATCGCTATCGCACGCGCCATGGTTCTAGAACCGCGATTTGTGATGCTTGATGAGCCGACGAGCGCACTTGATATGAGTGTCCAAGCTCAGATTGTTGATCTGCTTCGCGACCTACAGACCAAGCGTGATCTCGCGTACTTGTTTATTAGTCATGACCTGAAGGTTGTCCGTGCACTGTGTAACTATGTGATCGTTATGCGGAACGGCAAGGTTGTTGAGGAGGATGCGGCTGAACGCGTATTCTCAGATCCACGTGATCCGTACACGCAAGCGTTGCTGGCCGCTGCGTTCGATCTGACCACCAAAGACGCTGAGGTTGAGCTGCCGGCTTGAAGCCGTGGAACTTACTTAGATGATGGGTAATTGCGCTCCGTTCATGATCAGCTCTCGGCTGAGAAGCGCTTGATCGCCGTAATCGCGGGGCCGTCATTGCGTGCGACACGGGTTGCCACTTCCGGCAATGTCTCCACTGTGACCGACATGTGGTGTGCGTTTGCATGGACGATCATAATGCCGTCACTCATGATGCCGACATGACCGGGCCAAAATACTAAGTCACCACGTTGAAGCCCTTCCAGATCCTCCGGGATTAGCACCGTCGTGCCAAGTTCCTCTTGCTGCATATCGCTGTCTCGTGGTGCGGAGACACCCGCTGCCAGCAAAGACATTTGTACGAGGCCTGAGCAATCAATGCCCAGTCGCGAGGACCCGCCCCAAAGGTATGGAGCCCCGATCAAGCGCTCAGCAACCTCTACGAAATCCCGCGCGAACTTACCCTCTTCGGCCACATGCCGCGAAATCACGTAACCTCCCGTTGTCAGCTCACTGAAGAGCTTATCACTCGACTTGATGGCAACTGGAGAATTCAAACTGAGGTGGCTGAGCGGTGCCGACTTAATATCCGGCTCTGGATAAACAAATGTCCCCAACGCCTTGATGTGGTGTGTCGGCCAAGTGATGTCGCGTTCGAGCCCGTCGGCGGGTACGTACCCGACGTACCGGTCGCGAGCGAGTTGGATCCAGGCCCATCCATCTTGGATTTCGAAGACCGTCACCAGTTCCCCAAACAGCGCTTCTGTTGTGAAACCTGCGCGGCGATCTGGATGCGATCTCACTGGCAAAACGGTTCGGCGCACCTGGGACCATTCGCCATCGACAAAGCGTTTTGCCGAAACCCGGTTCTCGAGATCGCGTGAGGCGAGATCTGGTCTGTAGGCATGAATTCTTGGGTCAAGCTTGCCCGACCCAGCTTCTGGATTGTCCTGCCCCGATTGTGCGCTGAGTGCAGGCGGCAGCGCCGGTGGGAGCGTCTGTGGTGAACCCGCCTCCGATGGTGTCGCTTCTACGGCTGGATCGTCCGGCTTTGTGTTCACAATACCCTCAATTCTTCGCACAGTGCCTCAAAGACGGCGCGCGCGCTCCCCGGCTCGCCGCCCTTAGGACCCAGAGGCGTCGGCGAAGGTCGCCACCCATACAGGTCGATATGGGCAAAAGCCCGAGCGTTCGACACAAATCTTTTCAAGAACAACGCCGCTGTGATTGCGCCAGCAAAGGGACCATCGGAGATGTTGTTCATATCCGCAACGGTACTCTTCAGGCGACGATCGTAGTTCTTCCACAGCGGCATCCGCCAAACCGGATCTGCCACTGAGGCTCCGGCCGTCAGCACGCGGTCCGCGAATGCGTCATCCGTACTGAAGAAAGCCGGCAAATCAGGCCCGAGCGCAACTCTCGCGGCCCCCGTGAGGGTGGCAAATGACATGAGATAATCAGGCGCTTCTTCATCAGCTAACGCCAATGCGTCGGCCAGAACTAAGCGCCCTTCAGCGTCAGTGTTGCCAACCTCAACAGTTGGGCCAAGGCGGCTCTTGAGCACATCACCAGGGCGGAACGCATTACCCGAGACGCTGTTTTCAGCCGTTGCGATCAGAAGGCGCAAGGCGACCGGCAGTTCTGCTGCCATTATCATGTGGGCGAGGGCGATTGCCGTGGCCGACCCACCCATATCCTTCTTCATCAAGAGCATGGCGGCGGCTGGTTTCAAGTCGAGACCGCCCGTATCGAATGCAATGCCTTTGCCAACGAGTGTCACCTTGGGCAGATCATCGCTGGCGTTTTTGGGTTTCCAGCGGACGTCGACAAGACGTGGGGCGCGTGGGCTAGCGCGGCCAACAGCATGAACCATCGGGAAATTCTGCTTGAGCAAGTCTTCACCAACGATCTCGGTGAAAGCCGCACCATGGCGTTCGGCTAACCTCTTTGCAGCGCTCGAAATTTCCTCGGGGCCGAGGTCCGACGCAGGCGTGTTGATCATATCTCGGGCAAACCAAACACCTTCTGTAACACGCATCACGGCGGCCTGGTTTGCGGTCGAGACATGCAATCGCGTTGCGCTCGCTGGCTCCGATGCTCCGTTGCCATCTGCATCACCAGTTTCGCGGTACCCTTGGAACTTATAGCTGCCTAGCCCGAACGCCAGAGCGGCTCTTGCCTCTGCTTCGGGTTCCAGATTGGCAAATGCGTAAGACCCAGGCGGCAGCGCCTTGGCCAATCCACCGGCTAGGAATTCAATGGGGCCACACGGATCAGCCTGCGTCTCGCTGCCAGTTCCAAAGAAAACCGCTGAGAGTGTTCCATCGGCTGCCGGTAGTAGTGCCACTTCCCCGGTATTCGCCTTGAAGCCAGTTGCTTTTAACCAGCGCTGGCCGTGTTCCGAGAGGCTGAGCGCGGCGAGAGTTTCCTCGGCTGGTTTCCCGACAAGGTGTATCGGCACTGGCGTCGCAGCCGATGCTTCGTCTGCTCCCACTTCAAAGACCGAATTCAAATCCGGCCATGACAGTGTTCGCAGTGGCGTTGGATTGCCCAAGGTTTTTCCAGTCAAGCGGCGCTCCTTACCGGTTTTGCGGGCCTTTGCCGTACCTCTCACTCGTCGCGAGAGGTGGGCGGTCTCAGGCCGTAGCCCAACAGGTTTGTGTTCCTGACCGCTGTCATAGGCCTTCCACCGGGGCGGCTGCAAACGGTTAAGGCTTTGTTGAGACGTGTCCCACACAGTTCAGTACAGAAACTTCAACTGATTCGTCCGTTTACGACGCCCAGGGGACACCAATGACAGACTTCAATCATCGCGCTCAGACCACAGCAGCGGCACCTCTGCGCATTGTTTGCTCAATTTCACTGTGTCTCATGCTAGGCGCGTGTGCGGGTGGGCCTGGATTGCCTGGTATGGACGGGATGCAACTGGCGACGAACTCAACGGCGCCAACCTCGGATGCAGCTTCGGCTTCGGCCTCGATTGATCCGACTGCGGATCTCGGCAAGGCAACAGCCTATTGGGGGCAGCAGTTTGCCAAACAGCCCGCGAACTTGGAAGCTGCCCTTAGTTACGCAAAAAACCTGAAGGCAATGGGTCAAAAGCGGAAAGCCTTGGCCGTTCTGCAGCAGGCCAGCATCTTCCATGGCAACAACAAGGAACTCGCCGGCGAATACGGACGCCTCGCGCTGTCTCTTGGCCAGGTAGCTGTTGCATCCAAGGTCTTGGCCGTTGCCGATGACCCAACGAAACCTGACTGGAAGATTATCTCAGCGCGGGGCGCAGCGCTTGCGAAACAAAGCAAGTTTTCCGAAGCGATCCCATTGTTTGAACGGGCTCTGACACTCGCCAACAACCACCCGTCAGTTTTGAACAACCTGGCTCTTGCTCATGCCATGAACGGCCAACCTGGGAAAGCCGAAACACTTCTCCGCCAGGCGACAGCAAGCGGTGCTGAAGGCAAGAAAGTTCGCCAAAACCTCGCACTGGTTCTTGGGCTTCAGGGCAAATACGAAGAGGCTTCCCAAATCGCCGCCCTTGATCTGCCGATGAACAAGGCCCAAGAGCGGGTCGCTGAAATTCGCCAGATGGTCAAACTCGCCCCTGTAGCGCCAAGTGTGAATGCAGCAAGCTCCATGTTGGCAAGTGCAGGAGGCTGGTCAACGGCCACATCAGCACTGCGTCCGACAAACACAGCCGTTGCACCAACTGGGCAATCGGCTCAGGCTGTCGCTTCCCGATGAGGGCCTGCGAGACCCTGTCACATATTGGATGACCAACGTTATGGGTGGCGAGCTAACCTTCACCCTATTTGTTTGGGAACGGTTTGCTGAAAAAATGCATTCGCAGGAATGGGAGTGCGATCAGCAATCCATCGCTTCTGCGGCGCGATAAAAATCGGCGGAGCTTCCTCATTCACATTGCAGCGTTAACGACGTGAAAAGGTCATCATTGTTGCACCATCCATCGGCTGGACGGCAACGCTTACACCTTTTGCTTTGAGGGAATGCTCAATCATGGCGTGCTGCTGAGACAAGTCTACGTCGGTACCCGCATCAGAGATCGTAACTGTTAGGCCCGCATCAACCACGAGTTCGTCCAGCATTTTGAGAAGACGATGTGTGTAGAAAACTCCGGCCATTCTTTACTCCTGGCGGCAAGATCGACTTCTATAAACGCTCTGACACAGCGTTCCGACCACTCGGATTTACAAATGAATTGATCGGCGCAATGGTTATAGGACCAACGCGGGAGCAATTGCAGCCCTTTATTTTAGCAATCTCGCTCTTTGAAATTACGGAAACCATAAAAAAACTATTTGACCAGTTGCACCATTTTGTTTTGTCGCTATTACAGGAGGTCGATGGTACGATCGTTCAGTCTCTTATGAGTTTAGGAGTTCTCCGGTAGTGAATCTTACGCGCATTGTCTATTACAGCGAACGGAACGCTTCGATGTCGTTGGATGTCCGTCAAATCATTGCGGCATCTCACAAAAACAACGGACGAGATTCCATCACGGGATTTTTGCATTTTAACGGCTATTATTTTCTGCAGGTTCTTGAGGGCGGTCGCGCTCAGGTGAGTGCTTGTTACCACCGAATTGCTGCTGATACGCGTCACACGAATATCGTTCTTATTTCTGCGACCGATGTTTCTGAACGACTGTTTCCAAGCTGGTCGATGGGCCTACATGAGGGAATGGACGACAAAACCAGTGAGATATTTTTGCGGTATTTCGCAACAGACAAAGTTGATCCTGAAACAATAAGTTCAGATAGCCTGCTGGACGTCCTTCAGGATGTCGCAACGGAACTGAAATAACCGCGTCACTTTTAGGTTGGACACCCCCAACTGCTTGACCGGTTTGTAGTCAAAACAGCAAAAGTACAGCACAATTCAGCGACTAACGGTTGTTTTAATCGACAACAACGATGTCGGTTTGTTCGGACTCGGTCACCGTACGTGTTTCCCCGGCCGCTGACCGGTTGGCTCCTTGTGCATGAGCGAGCAACGAATGTTCGCCAGACATGAGTTCAATTTCGCTGGTTTTGAACCCGCTAAATCGGCGCTTGAAGCAAACGCGAAACCAAGCCCTCAGCACTTCATGCAGGTCGGAGTTCGTTTCGACGTCGGCGCTCTAACCGCAGTTTGCGCGCTTTTTCATTTGTCTGACGCTCGGTAGACGTCCGTGTATTCGATACGCGCCTGCGCCAGTACTTCTCCCGCGACGAGAGGACTTGGGTTTGAAAGCTGTCGCGCCGCTTCAAAGCTAGGCGACCCAACCAATACCCAATGAGCATAGAGATTAAGACGAGACCGATGATTTCAATAACTAGGCGGTAATCCAAGATTAGGGTGGCGAAGTTTGCCCAATCTGAACCTTGGGTCGCGGTAAGGACGTCTTGCATATGCGGGTCTCTTTGATTGTAAATATACTTGGTAGGTTTTACCTGGCTCAGCGCAAAAGGATCTCGACGCGTCTGTTTAGGGCGGCTGGATCACCAATTGGCGATTGACCTGGGCGCGCCAACGGACGCCGCGGTCCAAAGCCGACGACTAGAAGGCGGTCGGTTTCGATGCCATATTCTATCAGCCGGGCAGCCACGGCCTCGGCACGCTTCCAGCTCAATGTGAAGTTCTGACCATCTGCGCCAAGGCGATCTGTATGGCCGCCGACTTCTACTTCGGACTCGCGACACGATCTCAACTCATCGGACAGCTTTTTGAGTTGAGTCTCGCTTCGGGCCGTCAATGTAGCCGATCCGATAGGGAACCACACTGTCGATGCGCGCGTGATACGAGCGAGCGTTTTACGACACTCACTTTCCGATGAGGCTCGCTTGGGTTGGTTTGGTGCTGGCTGTTCTGATTGAAAAACTTCCAAGCCCGGAGCAAACGTCGAAAACGGCACCGAACGAACAGGTGTCGCTTCCAATGTACTCAGACCAACTCCGGCGATTACGGTGGGTTGCGCAGGCGTTGATTGCGACTTGCTGACCGATGATAGATCGGGTGTCTTCAACACGTTCCGGTTGGCATTTCCGTCGTTTTGAACTGTTTGATTTGCCGTGTCATCCGCGAGCGACAGACCCTCAATTGACTCGTGGGACATCAAGGAGTTAGGTGCCTGACCAACCGCTATTTCATCCTTAGCCAGTATATCTGTCGCTGCCTGAATTTTGTCAGCGATCGACGCAGTTGCATTTGGCGATGTCGTCGTTGGTGTCGATAATTTTGCA
>JBCBRD010000011.1:21529-30405 GCA_039819885.1 Pseudomonadota bacterium | reverse complement strand
CGCTTCAGGACCGCATTGGTCGCCGTTGTACTTGCCGCGACCGCGACGACGGCAGCCGCCAGCGACATGGTTGTCTACGAGGATGGCGTCCTAAATCCTGAAGAATACACGCTTGGCCAGATGTTGCTGAAGGTTAAGCGCAACCAGATGACAGATATCGAGTGCATCTACTGTTACGAATCCGCCAAGCATGGCCGGCACGATCCAGCCCGCACCATCATCAGTTATTGCGCCGAAGTTCGGAAATTGCCGCAAGCAATGACGTTGTTGGCCTGGATGGACGAAAACGGTTACGGCCTGGAGACCGGACCCAACCTTGCCTCTGCTGCAGAGTGGGACCGCAAGGCCGCCGAACGCGGCGATTCCAACGCACAATACAATTACGGGCTGAAGTTGTTGCGCGGGCGCGGTGTCGAGCGCGACGTTGCCAAGGGCCGCCACAACATCAAACTGGCTGCTGCCGCTGGTGACAGTTCTGCTCAAGAGCTGGTCGAAAACAACTACGACCTTTCGACTGTTGTCGGTATCGGTATGGAACGGATGCACAAGGGAAAGAAAACGTCAGCGCCGACGGAAACAGCGAAGACCAATTGACGACGAACCAAACTGCATATCGCAAATCTTCAAGGCGGCACGAGACCGCGCAAAAAAGGTGAGGACACCATGCCCTTAGACAAGGCGATCACTCCAGAATTCGACGACAGCCAGATACCTTGGAAAACGCTCGATGGAATTGAGCATCTCGCCTATCACATCTATCGCGTCGACGAAGAAAAACAGATCATCGACGCGATCTTCAAGTTCGATGCTGGGCGCAAGATCTTCATGCATCAGCACCACGCCGAATATGCCACCCTTGTCTTGCATGGTGAACTTTGCCTCTACCATCCGGACGGCGAATTAAAGGAAGTTCGCCGCACCGGCAGTTATGTCCTGACACAACCAGGTGGCGCCCCGCATACAGAAGGTGGCGGTGATGTTGACGTAATCGTTCTGTTTAGCTTACGCGGCACAACAGGCCCCCTCTACGATGTCCTAGACGCAACAACCCTTGCGCCGCTTGAGACGGTCAGCTTTGCGGATTTCAAGGCCCTCTTCGAGGCTCAGCAATAAGTGTTTAGGAGGGGCAGTCGCCTCTCCTTATGACCTGAGGCGTCGGCACGGTACTCAACCGTAGCCGGCGCAGTCAAAAAGCCGACAGTCAAAGCACATCTGCCAGATCATCCGTCGGACATACGACCCCGGACCCACAGCCGACGCCACCAGCCTCAGCCTCGACCCGGATACGGCCCGCGTGTACCACGACGAGACCCGGCGCAAGGACACACACGAACAGGCAGGCGCACTGCTCTGCTCCATGTGTTGCTCCCTCTACCCGCATGCGGGGAGAGCGCGGATGCCCGAAAACCCCACAATGAAAACACAACCGGTTCTTTCCAATGCCAGACCATAGCCGGACCATCGTGTCCGCACGCTGACACTGGGGTGATGCACGCGTTTTCGACACGCTGAGAATGGAAGCAGGTCACCCGTGCAGACCATGGGGATTGGGCAGCGCACCGGTCAGACGGGTTCATAATCAACGGTCCCGCCAAGAATGATTGCAGAAGGTCGGGTGCGCTCGGTCTTTTATGATTGCGCACGGCGACGATATTTGCGCCCGGTCACCGGTCTTTGGCATTGGCCGGACGGCTAATAGCCTGAAACGACGCAGTTATCTACGTTCGGAGGAAATATAAGTCCGGCTCGCGTGTGGAAAGCCGGAACTCTGGAGGGACAAGATATGCGCATCACTCACCATTTGGCTCTACCCGCGATCTTCGCGGCGTCCATCGCTTTAGGAGGTCATGCCTTCGCGCAGACTCCGGTTGTTGACTACGACCTTGGGGGCGCAATCCCGACTGAGAGCGCCTCAAGCGATGTTGGCTCAGGTGGCCCGGTTGTGGACTACGATCTGGGAGGCGTTATTTCCGTGTCTTCACCTGCACCTGCGCCAGCAATTGGGACCGCAACAACTACGCCGCCGGTTGCCATTCCCCGCAACGGTCCCACAATTCGACCCGGCCGCAGCCACCCCCACGTTGCGCTGCTGCGCCAGCGTCTAGGCGTTGCCAAACCAAGCGGGCGCAGCGCGAATTATTACGACGATGCACTGGCAGAAGCAGTCAAAAGCTTCCAGCGCAAGAAGGGCCTCGACGTTGACGGTGTAGTCGGACGTCTGACACGCGCGGCCTTCTAAAAACTAGAACCCGGCCGACCACGACATCCCCTCCGATCTAAGTCGGCGGCGCAATATCAGCATGTCACAATATCCCAGGAGCAGAAGTGGATCGCACCAGGCAGATCGCCATTTGTATCGCGTTTCGATCAAGAGCTTTCATGGAAAAGCGGACATACTTTTGCAATCAGATGGCGTCAAAGGGCAAGCAGGATCAGCTTCCCGCATCGGTCTCGCCTTGCAGTCACTTTTTTTGGGGATCAACCGCCTGCGGTTCACCCATATTGTCCGGCCAGTTAGCAATCTCCAACCTCAGTGTCCGATGGCCATGGAGAAGGTCCGCCAGGGCAATTCTGGTAGCCGCGTTCATATCTTCCCGATTGCCATGAGCGACTGGAGAATAGATTGCCTTGAGTTGGCTTGGATCAAACTTGTAACCGAGTTTTTGCGACATGGAATGAAGCAAATCAACCATAAGATCTATACGTGTGGTAGCCCAAGCCTTCTCATCCTCCATCTTAGTTCCAAAGTGACGGTACAGAGCGTCCCATTTGTCGATCACGTTCTTGACGCCGTAGAATTCAATCGGGATCGCGTTGAAGGAATTGACGAAAGAAGCATGCACTGGAGAAGCCCGCAATTCCATCATCGCCCTAAAAATGTTCAGGCGTCGATCGTACTGCCGGTCGCGGTACTGCCACAGAATGCTGACCACCGCGCCGACAAGCGCACCAACAACGGCGGCTACAATAACTACAATGTCAGTTGTGCTCATTTACTGTCCTTCTGGATTAGCTTCGTGCTGCCATTGAAGTTCGGTGATACTTTGGCGGCGCGTCCATTTTATCACCATGATCGTGAGCAGCTTAGTATCCGGTCGTCGGATCTACTTTGTCACTTGTTCTGGTTTGGCGCGAAGGTGGTCTCATCTTCTATCCGCATGCTCGGTGTTTCTATCGGTCGTGTTTTGTTGACAGCATTCGCACGATTGAGCCCACGTCACCGCAAGTCTGGCAGACATCAGGCGTGCTAATCGCCAAACATAACCACTTTGCTCGGCTCGCCTAAAAAGTTCGCTTGAAATTCCGACACGTCAAATTCCACATACCGCCAACCAGTGACATCGACGCCAGATCGCAATTCGAGCCTAAAATTGAACGGCATGGGAGTTCTATCTGGCGATGTGAAGATTGGCCGTTCCAGTACGCAAGGCCTCGTGCTTGTGCGCTCAAATAACGTGTCTGACGCCTTCAACGCAGCACGATATTCCTCTTGGTCACTGAAATCGGAGTGTTTCAGATATACTTCCCGCCACCTTTCGTTCTCTATCGAGAGTGGGTGATTTTCGATATCATAATAGTCAACTTTTCCATGACTAAAGAATTTTGCGCCACCATTACGTTCAGGGGCCAATTCGCCAGAGTTCAAGAACATCTCGAACGTGGAGAAGAAGTCGGTGTCAAGCTCCACAGCAAACGCGCAATCTCCAATTGCCTGTTTCGAGTCTGTCGTACTCATACAGAATACGAAGAATTGACTTAGGTAGTCTTCTGACAGGCGGATGCTTTGGCATTGAAATTCGATACCGTTAAGACTGGCCGTCGGCAGCTTTTCAACGAAATCAAGCGCTCCATCATCCGCAAAGCTGATTGAACCTTCACCCGCGTCGGCGCGCCCGGTGTCTTCTTCGATTCTTATGTATTTCGTCAGCTCGTAAAATCGGAACACGCCCGCTGCGACTTGGTTTGCAATCTCAAGGGTCGGGACGAATTTGTGCAGTCGCATATTTCGGCTCGTTCGGGAGTGTCTCTGTCCTTCGTTATCCGGGATATGGCGCAGTAATATTGTGCAACAAGTCTTGACTCCGCGAAGAGACTGATTCGTCAACGTCCGTTGCGTATTTTTGCCAGCAGCTCGTTTTAAATGTCCGCTAATCATGATGTTACTGTCGTTGCACAGCACGAACTCCACAACGAGTTGTCAATCTGGACTAATGTCAGCAATCTCCCCAATCCAGCCATGGCCGGTTCCCAAAGGGCGAGCCACTTGGCGGAGGCCGCGCATGATCAGGAAAAGTGGTGCCCGGTTTTTCGTGAAGATCATGCGCCAAACAACAAATCAGGCAGCGCCTCCAATCAAGCACCACCACTCGCGCCCGGCATCAGCCTCCCCACCACAACCTTATCCTCACCCACAAAACCATCCCTCATACTGACAGCACCTCGCACAAGTCTTGCTGGAAGCGAGCAAGCAAAAAAGGGCAGATGCATGAGCTGGATGCATCTGGAGCGAGGGCAGCTCATGGGAAACCGGGTTCCATCAGCTAGTCTTCGGGTTTGCGATTGCCGCCACCTCAATTTGAGGAAGGGCACATCAGACATCCGGGATGGTGTCTGACGCGATCGCAGGGAGCATGACCTGCGTGTTTTGCGCGGTTCATCCCTAAGCGAAACACCAAAGGGCCGCGCAAGACGCCCCTTTAACTGAGACAACCACCAAGGCTCGCGAACACCACGTTCGGCGGCCGTATCAGCGCTTCACCTGCACCAAACTGCACACCGCGCCCAGCCCTCGCCTGCAGCGATTTGACGCGAGATTTGTCACGTCCACGTCTTACCATTAGCGTCCGCTCGGACAACGGACGAGCGCAACACTTGAAACACGGGGGTGCACACAGTGTTTTCAAAGATCCGAGCCTTTTCGATCGCCATCGCAACGACCCTGGCCGTCTTCGCAGGCCCAACCATCGCGACTGCCGGAGACGTTCCACAAGCCGTCAAGAACGCGTGTCGCGGCGACTTCATCAGGCACTGCATCACGCACGAACCCGGAACCAGCGGCGCACGCGACTGCATGGCGGGCGTGTTCCACAAGCTCTCCAATCCATGCACGTCAGCCATCCTCAACAGTGACCTTGTGAACGACGAGGCCGCATCGGCTGAACCCAAAACCAACGTTGCCAGGTCCACCAAGTCCGCCAAGTCAAAGCGCCAGCGCAAGAGCGCCTCAGCACGCAAGACAAACCAGATCCGCAGCGCCAAGCGATACAAGCCGAAGAAGGCCGGCACCAAGAAACGGCGCGTGGCAAAACAGGGACGCAAGGCGCGGATGAGGAAGTTTGCCCGCCACATCAAACGTGGCACGCGCATCGCCGGGCGGAAGATCGCCAGGGCGTTCAAGAAGGCGTTCCGCTAAGTCCGCCTCGGACCACGATCGTGATCAGCCCATGCAGCGGAACTTCGCCCGAATGATCTGCTGCTGACCGTTGATCACAGTCGACATGATCATCGACAGCGTCTGCCCCTGCTGACTGAGGTCCATGTCAAAGTTCTTGCCTGAATAGGCGTGACCCAGGCCATTCCGCCATGTGCCACCACCACTCGCAACCGAGCTATCGCCTCCAACATAGTTCAATTCAGCCTGCCAACCGTTGCTGGCGAAAACGGAATACGCCTGTTCGCCCGCCCACGTCTTGATGTTCAGTTGGCAGTCCGCGCACTGTCCGGCGTTCGACCAGGTTTGTTGATAGTTGCTGCAAAAGCCAGCTTGAGCACCGACTGAAAGGACAACCATTCCGAAGACAGATGTGATGGCTGAGATGCAAGTGGAGTGAATGCGCATTTTGAAAATCCGTGGTGTGAATTGACCTGCAGCAGAAAGCCACGATCGGGTCCACTGCAGGTCATGGGAAATGTTGGGAAGGGCTCAGTCGCCTTTGAACGTATCGGCATGAACGCCCGTGCCATGCCAGCTACCATTCGGTGTCGCGTTTGCAGAAAGCGCACCGAAGGATACAACCGCCATCGTGAGGACAACGGCAAGGACGGATTTAGATAATGTCATGATATGATCTCTCAACTCCGTTTTCTATGACCCCAAGCGTTGGTGCCGGGGTGAGATCAGTTTGCTGCGACGCCCTCTCGACCTCTGTACCTGGGGTAACACATCACGATCTTGGGAACGCTTGATCGACTTGTCCACGACAGCAGCAGTGACCCCGCCAGCCAAACCGGAGAGACCATGAAGCACTTGCTTTGCACCCTGATCGCCTTCCTGACATTAGTCCCGACCACCCTTCGCGCCGAAGGCAGTGTCATCATCTTCCTGCACAACGCATGGTTCGAGACAAACAAAGACGGCAAGGCGCACGCTAAATTTGGCGCATACGACTTTGAAGGGATCAAACAAGCACTCGCAAAAGGTGGAAAGGTAATAGCGCCCAAACGGGGTCCTGATGCCGATCCTGAGACAGAGGCAACCGCCGTCATCAAACAAATCGAAGACCTTTTGGCCTCGGGACAATCGCCGGCCAGCATCAAAGTCATTGGCGCGTCAAAGGGTGCATTCATCGCACAGATCGCCAGTGCGAAACTCAAAAACCCGAAGGTCAGATGGGTGTTGGTCGGCGGCTGCAGCGCAGCTCGCAAAGATCAAAACACTACCCCGAAGATGACGGGGCATGTCCTGTCAATCCACGACGTGACCGATACCGTTGCGAGCTTCTGCGCACGCAACCTGACACTCACCGGTGGCGCAGAAATCTTCAAGGAAGTGATCATCTCAACCGGCAAGAACCATGGCTTCCAATTCACCCCGGATGAAGCTTGGATCAATCCGGCCCTTGCCTGGAAGTGAGACCGAGAACGCGTTCTTAAACGGTCACCACACTAAGGGCAGGCCCTTCATCCCTCCCACGGGCCGTCTTTCCCAATTAGGCTGAGACCGTTTCCCGAAATCCCCAATAGAACACCCGCATCGCCACTGCACTTGTTGAAGTGCCGTCTCCAACTGCTAAACCGGCATATGAAACCGAACCAGGAGAGACCGAACATGCACCGTGTGTGGATTGCATTCATCGCGCTCACTATTGTAGCCCTCACAATACCCGCCATGGCTGCAGGTGATCTGACGCGTCAAAAACCAATCACGGTCAGTGTCAGTCTCGGCACCAATGACGGGGCAATGGCGTTCGTGCCAAATGAACTGACGTTCGAAACGGGCAAGCTCTACAAGCTGGTGTTGTTCAACCCCAGTGATGTGAAGCACTACTTCACGTCCAAGACGCTGGCCTCGAAGGTTTTTACCCGCAAGGTTCAGGTAATTCATAATGGCGAGCGCTTAGCTGAGATCAAAGGAACGATTTCAGAGATTGAGGTCTTTCCTGGTGGCACTTCGGAGTGGTGGTTTGTTCCTGTATCGACCGGAACGTTCTCAGACCTCCACTGCCACGTGAAGTCTGACGACGGAAAGACCACCCATGCGGATATGGGCATGGTCGGGACCATCACGATCAAGTAGCGCGGTTGGGGCCGTTAGGGAGTTATGATCGTCCAGCAGCCTGGCTTCCACGAAGCCGGATTTCGACGCGGCGATCCAACTGAAACAAGTCTTCCGCACTAAACGCAGTGCGATCAACCCCACGAAAGGGCTCGCTCTCACCTTTTGGTTCAAGCACCAAGCGACCGGTGAAACCTGCAGCGGTCAGATAAGTTTCGACAGCCTCCAAGCGCTGCCTGGAGAGCTCCATATTCATCTGGGGCGTACCGCGCTCATCGGCATGCCCCGTAAGGACAATTTCGCCCGGTTTCTTGGCAATCAAAAACGCGCGTAGCAAATCGACAGCCCGACGTCCCTGGTCTGTAAAAACAGCCGTCCGATAAACAAACTGTATAGGAACCGGGATACGGATATCTTCACCCCGCCCGGCAACTGGCCGCTCAGTATTGATATCGCTATCGGGAGTGATGAGTGTCGCCACGCGGTCAGTCACCTCGCGATCTTGGGGTTCCACTCCTGCATCAGTCTTCGCCACCGAGTTTGGCTCCGCTGGAGCCGACGAGGACTGGTTCTCTTTCGCCGGTTCTGGTTTGGTCTTGCGCGCCTCATCGACAAGTTGTTCAAGCGACGTCATCAAACGCTCGTTGACCGCTTGGACTGCGGCCGATGTCGACGCCCCAGCTTCTATTTGTCGGGGAACCTCGCCCTTATGGACATCCGCAACCTGAGCCTCGGGTGCAGCACGCTCACCAGTTTCGAGGCTCAGTTTGGCATCACGCTGAATGCCCCCACCTTCGGTAACAATGACCCAGTTACCAGCAGCATCCGCCTTTGCGCTGCCAACAACACGGCCTTCCGTCATCACGTGAACCTGTTCGTTGGAACCAGCACGCCCCGCAAAAACAGAGACGCCATCGGGGTCAATGCGTACAGCTTCGAACACCGGCTTGTCTGTTGGCGCGGCCTGATCCGTCAGCTCATCTGCCAAGGGCTCGACCAGATCGCGAACCGCTGTATCGAGTCCTTGCTCGCCCTTGCCATCATCCCCAGTCGTTCGCTTTGCGGAAGCCTCAGGATCAGTTGCAGAGCGTTGGGCAAACAAGTCCAATTCAGTGAGGTCGAACCGCACACCGGAAACAAGCAATCCGACACCGACACCAGCGAGAAGGATGAAGCACAAAGCTATCAGTCGAAGCATCTTTCAGGCATCCTAAGAAACGTCAAATCAATCGGCCGCCGAGCCTACCAGAAACTAACCCTCCCAAAGGCGAGCGTAGCACTCGGCAGCACCCCATGCATATCATTTAACAGCAAAATTGGGCAGCCAGATGAGTGTATCCTTAAGCTGGGCCGGACCCGCGACTGGTCGGGACCAATGCAG
>JBCBRD010000011.1:0-21522 GCA_039819885.1 Pseudomonadota bacterium | reverse complement strand
CGTTTAACAGCAAAATTGGGCAGCCAGATGAGTGTATCCTTAAGCTGGGCCGGACCCGCGACTGGTCGGGACCAATGCAGTTGCACACAAGCCAATCCTGGTCGCAACACAGTAACTATGATAGGTTTTAGACCGACGGTGATTGCCATGACTGCAAGATCGGGCACGAGATCTCGTTTTGGAACGTGCGTAACATCATGACAGTGACCCAAACGGCGACCCCCACTATTCAGGAGTGCTGTCAGCCATGTCCGAAGTATCGGGTTCACTCACGCAACTTGTCTACGCATCTCAGCCATTCGGATTCGATGAAGGTATGCTTCGCCAGATCTTGGGCACGGCAAGGAAGAATAACCTTCGTGACGACATCACCGGCTCCCTTATTTGCCGTGACGACCTGTTTCTGCAATTGCTCGAAGGCCCCACGGTGAAGGTAAGCGAAGCGTTCGGTCGCATTTTGCGCGATGATCGACATGTGGATGTGACCGAACTAGTGAAAGCCCCCACAACGGCACGTATATTTCCAGATTGGGCCATGCGCCACGACCCGGCAAAATCATGGATGTGGTCACCCGACGAGATCCGCGGTGGTGCGATCGACCGCGCCAAACAAGACGATGTCATCGGCATATTCCAGCGCATCGCCAGAGAGACTGCGGACACCGTTCAAGCCAATCCATTGGACGGGCAGTCGTGCCCGCATTCAAAAACCCACACGAATTGAAGTGCTATGTAAGCCGTCAATATGAGAACCAGCTCGGCAACGGATAAGACCGCTCGTCCAATTGAAGTTGCAGGAGACATGCACGGCGCTGCACCGCATATTGATCACTGAAGTGATCCCAATCTTGAGACGTCTCCAGCCGTCGACTGCTTTCATAAAAACCTCTGATCATGAAAGACAGGGTGCGAGCAGCAGCCCCGCAGGACGTCCCCAGCGCACGGTCATCGAAAACGAATGACAACTCAAAAAGGTCATTTGCGCGTTTGCCAATCGCTTCCGTTGTGACGTGAAGATCGTAGGCACGTAGAGCCTGAAGCTCATGCGTATGCAGCTTGTGCCACGCCTTCAAAGTTAGACCGCCCAAAGGTTGACGGGCCTGGCTCGCGAACGCGCCCACCAGACAAAAACACACTATCAAGAACGCTCGCAAAGGCGTGCAGATCGCCATGAACACTGCCTCCTGATCGACAACAGCTTAAATCAACAATGACAGTTTCATGACACTCTGTCGAATGGATGCCTTAGATGAACCGCCGGTCAAGAACCGCAGAGCAGCATCGAAACGAACTGATATCCTCAGGTCGCAAACAACACGCTCATCCACAGCTCTTCCACAGTGGCACACTAACCCCTTCTTTTTCATCGCGAATACCACCATTCTCGCAATGCAATTGAAGGGTGTTTATTGGACGAAGCCAAGGGGGGCTGAAAAACACATGGCACACGAAACTATTGAAATCGTTCCTGTCGACCGCACCGGCGGTGCGCCCATGGCGAGCACCGAAACACGATTGCGCAGAGCACTTGTCCGGATCTTGAGTGCCGCAGAAGGTCGGCCCGGGTTCCAACCCATGAATTGGTCGGATGTTGCCGAAGTAGCGCGGCAAGCACTGGACACAGACAGCGCTATACAGCTCACGACGCAGCGGCGGTGAACCCCGCGAAAGTTGGTCAGCGTGCGAGCTAAATCGTCAAGACGACATGCCACATAAGGTCCAACCGAAAACGGCTCCAACCAAGGCAATAAATGCTCTAGCCTCGTCGAGCGGGACACGCCGCTCAACCCAGGTCACAGATGGAGCATTTCGATGGTTCGATCCAACAAGCAATGCCGCGCCGCCAGCAATCCCATGCTCAAAGCGCTGCTGAGTGCACTCCTCGTAGCGATGGCCATGTCCACCTCCACCGTTGCTGGGTCAAACGTGGCTCGTGCCGACGATGAGTTACAAAGTTTGACCAAGTCAGCGCGGGCGGCTGCCAAAAGCTTGGTAAGTGACCTGAAAAAGGAACTGAAGACCGCATTGAAAGATGGCGGCCCAGTTCACGCGATTGGCGTTTGTAAAATCACGGCTCCCGCAATCGCTGCGACAACTTCGGAAGACTCTAGCCTACAGGTCAACCGAACAGCATTGCGCGTTCGCAACCCCGGAAACGCACCTGACACCTTCGAACGCCAAGTCATGGAAAACTTCCTGGCCGAGGCGAAGGGTGGAACAGAACTTGGCACGCTCGAACATGCCGAGATTATCAAAACGGACGATGGCAATCGGACCTTCCGCTACATGAAGCCAATCCCAATGGCGGCAAAGCCATGCCTTGCGTGCCATGGCAGCAACCTGAAGCCCGACGTGACCCAGGCCATTAAAAAAGCGTACCCGGAAGACCAAGCTACAGGCTTCAAACCTGGCGAGCTCCGTGGTGCGTTCACGATCTCGAAGCCGTTGTAAGATCAAACAAAGGTCGAGCCAAAGCCCACCTTCGATTTCTTCGCATCCGAGACTAGATTGACCTTCGTCAATGCCCTCTTCCACCTACACTTAGACACTGAACCCTCTTTCACCATGCCAGAGCCAAGGAAAGAGGATCATTATGTCTGATCTCACCGCCAGAAAAAACCAACTCGAAGCCCGCTTGGCCGAGTTACAAGGGCGGCTTGGTCGCATTGAGGACCATCTCGAGCAAACGCCGAACCCTGATTGGGAAGACCGAGCTCAAGAAGCTGAAATGGATGAAGTCCTCGAAGAACTGGGCGAAGCCGGCACCAAAGAGGTAACAGCAATACAGGCCGCCCTGCAGCGCATTCAAAAAGGCACATACGGCACTTGCGTTCGATGCGGAAAAGACATCCTGAAACAGCGCCTGGACGTTTTACCTCACACCCCGATTTGCAAGGACTGCGCGGCAGCCTTGGCAACAAAGTCCTGATGTTAATTCAACCAAAAGCGCGCAGCTCGAATTGAACCGCGCGCTTGGCAATTTTGAGAGCATGTCTCAAGTGAAGATAAGAGGACTTCTTAGAGCCGCCTCACTTGATTGGTCTTAGAAATCCAGCGACCGAGCAAAGTCACGAGCGCGGCTCTTCCACTTGCTGGCTTTGCTCTTGAGGGAACCTGAAGAAAACCCTTCAGACCCACCGATGTCAGAACCGCCGTAGTCGGATCCGCTATCCCCAAGGTCAATGTACTTGGATAGCTTGTTCTTGAGTGAGCTTTTCCCCTTCGCACTCAAGATTGAACCACCACCCTTGCCGCTCAACAAAGACTTCGAGCCCTTGCCCTTCCCTTTGCCCTTCTTCAGCTTCGAGCTCAACTTTCCAGAGCCGAACGACTTGCCCTTGGCCAAACCCTTGACGCTATCGAGTTTCTTGGATGATGTCGCCTCAGCGAAATCGGGTGAGGCAACCGACAAGCCAAGTGAGACCGGAGCGGCTAAGCCGACAGCAACGAGTGAAGCCAGAACGGCGCGACGCGCTTGAGCGAATGAATGGGACACTGGAAGTCTCCTGAATGGGTTTGGTTAATCTCAACTCTCCCGACAAGAAATGCCATGCAAGCTCTGCGGTGGCTGTCACCTAGGAGACAAGCAATGAGAATCCTCCCACAACCCCCGTGAAATATGGGGTTTTACTTGGAATTTTCTTGTTTGCACTAACGATGACGGGGCGTGACTGATTGCCAACGTAACGTTGCGGACTTACGCTTTCATTTGAGCATAAGGGACGCCGCCCGTGAGTCCGACCAGTCCACACGCCCCGAATTTGCGAGAGCGCGCGTTTGAAATTCTCGAACACGGCCGCAGAAGAGATGTGGCATCGCGGATCTTGGATACCGTCCTCGTTGTCCTGATTTTGTCGAATGTGGCGGTCGTCGTCATCCAGTCGATCCCCGAGGTCGCCACAAAATACGGTGACACACTTTTAGCGTTCGACCGTTTCTGCGTATTGGTTTTCGCAATCGAATACGCCGCTCGCATCTGGGTTGCCCCCGAACACCTCATGCTACGTGAGCGCACGCCGCTGGGGGCAAGACTCAGATTTGCCGGCACGCCAATGATGATTGTCGATGCGGTGGCATTGTTGCCCTGGCTGCTCGAAGTCTTGTTTCCAGCAAGCGCACTGATGCCACTCACTCGCCTCGTCCGCCTCCTTAAGCTTGCCCGATACTCACCTGCGCTGGCCACCATCGGGCGCGTGTTGGCCGCCGAGCGCCGCGCACTACTCGCGTGCGTGATCATTCTCGGTGGTGTCCTCATGACCGCCGCCGCTGTCATGTTTGCGGTCGAAGGTCGGGCACAACCCGACAGGCTCGGCGACATGCCCAAGGCGATATGGTGGGCAGCCGCCATGTTGGCCAAAATCGGCGGAGGCGAAACCGAACCAGTCACAACGCTCGGTCGCTTGGTCGCCGCAATCACCGTGATGCTGGGGATCTTCTGCTTTGCATTACCAGTGGCCATTATCGGGCGTGGATTCTACGAAGAGATCAGACGCCGCGACTTTGTTGTTACCTTCGCGATGGTCGCGCGCGTGCCGTTATTTTCCCGCCTCGATGCCCCTGCGATTGCAGACGTCGTAGAGATGCTGCGCGCAAGAACCGTATCGGCTGGAACCACGATCGTACGTGCTGGCGACCGCGGAGACGGCATGTACTTCATCGCCAGCGGCGAGGTCATTGTGGCGACATCCCCAACAACCGTTCGTTTGGTCGAAGGCGACTTCTTTGGCGAGATGGCACTGCTAACCCGCGCCCCGAGGATTGCAACCGTCACAGCTGCCACGTCCACTGACCTACTCGTCCTCGACGTAGAAGATTTCCTGCGGCTGGTTGAACGCCTTCCGACGTTCAAGCAACAAATCGAAACCGTCGCTAAAGATAGAGCGAGCGACAGCGAGGACGCTCCTTAACACCTCTGTTCTCGGTATCACTTCCGATCGCGTCGTACCTGCACCCCTTTGCGCTGCCTCAGTGCTGTCGCCGAAGACTTCCGCGCGGGTTTTGCAGATTTACGCACACCCTTACTCTTTTTCTGTCTGAGTTTCCGCTGCTTCAACTTTTGCTGTCTCAACCGCAATGACTTAGCAGACGGTTGCTTGCGAGCCGCCGGCTGAGCGCGCCGACAATGAGGTGGTTTGCCGACAAATCCACGACGACAAGACTTGACGATCGGAACACAACGCCCCCGAACACGCTTTTTACCCTTGCCGCATGGTTTGACGACCTTGACACACTTTCCTTTGACCCGCCGAAACCCCTTACTGCAAGGTTTCACAATCGACACGCACCGCTTGCCGACCCGCTTCATGCCACGCCCGCACGGCTTAACCATAGGGACGCACTTACCACGAACACGGCGCAGGCCCTTGCCGCACGGTTGGACAATCGGAACACACCGTTTGCCAACCCGCTTCAGACCACGCCCACACGGCTGAACAATTGGAACGCAATTGCCACGAATACGCCGCTGACCCTTGCCACAAGGTTGGACAAGCGGAACACACCGCTTGCCAACACGTTTCATGCCACGTCCACATGGCTGGACAATTGGAACGCACTTGCCGTTGACCCTGCGTGTGCCGCGAGCACACGGCTCGGTAATCGGCACGCACTTACCACGGACACGCTTATAACCAGATCGGCATGCGATCGGAACGCAACGACCACCCTGAAGCCGGAACCCGATTTTGCAGTCAATCGGCACGCAACGTCGACCACGCCGCGTTGTGCCAGATGGACAAACCAACTCGCACTTCGGCCAAACACCGCGCATTCCATCTGGGCATTTCGGTGTCTCAACCTTACGGCAGTTCGGCCAGCGTCCGGCATAACCAGGCTTGCAAGGTTTCCAGCAGCGTGGCCATTTTCCCTTCATCCCCTCAGGACATTGACGTGGCGGATCGACAATGATCTCGCGACAATCCGGATAGCGCCCACGTGTCCCGGCCGGACACACCTTGGGAGGATCAACAAGCACCCGTCTGCAATCCGGCCATTTTCCAACAAAGCCAATTTTGCAGCTTTTCGCCGGGGGTGGTGAGATGACTGGTGGTGGCGGCACAACAATTGGAAGAACAGCCGGCTTGGGTAGAAGTGGCAAATCGCAAACAGACTTCTTCACGCTTGCCGTCGCCTTGTCGGTATCATCAGTTGTTTCGGTGTTGTTCAGTGATCCGCCAGGAGGAAACGCAATGCCTACTGAATTGGTCATCTTGCATCCGTTCGCCTTCACAACGTCTTCCGCGAAGGTCGCTTTCAACTTGAACGACTTGGTGGTCCCAGCCGCGATCAACGTCAGCGGATGACCGCAAACAGCATCCCCACCGCCACCCCCAGCTCCAACACAATTCCAGCCGCCATTAGTGCTCGTGCTCACAGGTTTTCCAGGCAACGTCTCCTTCAAGATCACCACACCGTTGTAGTCGGTCGAACCAATGTTCTTGACCTTGATCTTCCACGTACAGCGCCAGTCACCACCGACATCGACACACTTTGTCGGCGCCGTCGATTTCGTCACCTTCAGGTTCGTACTCTTCAGGTTGCAAATTGCATTCGGCACATTTGCAACGGCGGTCGCAACATCATCACCAGCCAGCTCGTTTTCCGGATGCCCGACACCTGCTGGATTGGCGATTTCCGCCTGAAGCGCCACCTTACAACCACTCGCCTTGGCAACCTCTGGCGTCACTTTAACAAACGCCCACATCGCTCGCATTTCAGTGGGTGCAAGCGTCAAAGGGTCATCGGTGTAACGGCAAAGATGTCCGCCACCGTTCGCAGCGCAATCCCAATCGGCAAGCGGAGCAAACTCAACGGTTGAGCCAGCCGTCGCCTTAGTCTGGATTTTGAGCTGATGATTGAAAGCACCAAGACCGGTATTCTGCGTTTGGATGCGGAAGCGGCATCGGATATGCCCACCCACAAGATCGCAGTCATTGGGCATAGGGGTGTTTGCAATCGTAAGGTTTGTCGCAAGGCCATCGGCGGGCACACATGCCGGATCAGGAATGGCAGCAAACGCAAAACCATAATCATCAGCCGCGTTCGTATTTCGCCATGTCCCAGGCCAAGGCAACTGCATCTCTGCCGCATTGGCGAGTGAACACGCACCTGCTGCTTTCGGCACACTGACAAACACGTCCAACCCAACACCAGATCCCGGCGCTAGGAACACATTTCGCTGACAGGCAAAGCTATCGGGCGCAGCCACCCACCAACATGACCAAGGGGCCGGACTTTGCGGAATGCTGATGAGTGATCCGGCTGGCAGTCCGAGAAGGTCATCACGGATACGCACTGGTCCAAAAAACGATTGCGTTGCACTCGTATTGCGCACCTGGATGACGTAGCGGCACATCCAGTTTGCACCCCAGTCCTGACACGCTCCGAGAGCAGCGTCCTTCGTTAGCGAAAGATTACCGTCCGGACCGAAGCCACCACCACCTGGTGGGTCGATCGGTGGCAAGTCCGGTACATCATCAAGCGGTGGCACGTATCCGCCAGGAAAGCCTTCCGGCTCACCATCCGGGCCAACCGCAACAACAACCTCGCGGTCACGCGGCATCCAGATTTCAACATCGCCCATATGCCCGGCTTTTTCCGGGTCATTGAACAGACCATCGTAATCAGTGAAATACGCTTCGCGCGGCGGTGCATTGGCAGGCCGAACCAGCGAAATATCGTTGCCCTGCAAACCATGCACATCGATCTCGGCGGAGGGTTGCGCACCGTCAAATTGCGAGTCCCGCAAACGCCCACCGGTCGCCCACAGCATGTTGCCAGCCGTATCGGGTTTGATAAACCCATTTTCATCGTAGGCGTAACCGAGCGCGATACCGCCGTTCGTGAAATGATGCGTATCGGTCATCCCGACAGCGTAGTCCTCGGCATCGCTGACCCAGGCACCGTCCTCGCCCTGAGCCTTGTCCACATCCCGGCGATACCGGACAACCGTTGAACGGCCAGGTGTTGCAAACCAGGCGTACGAATACGTGCCCTGAGCCGTGCCCCGTTGAGCGAGGTATAAGCGCCCCGCCTTATCGAACAGAATATCGGTGATCGGTCCCTCGCCAGGCAAGGCCTGGGCATCCAACTCCCACCGAACGTCGGCAGCAAACCCGCCGTCGGGCAACAGGCCGACGGACCAAACTTGCCGCCCTGCCTCAACCGCGTAGTAGAGACGGCTGTTATGGACTGTCATCCCCCACACGCGACGCTCGATCTGGGTGAGACCCCAAGTCTCTGGATCTTGCGTATCGAATGCCTCTGAGGTGATGTCGGCAACAACACCATCGTCATCAATAGGTTGGTAACCTGCCAACGCACGGCCGTTTCGGCCATGGTCATAGGTATCGATAATCTGTCCATTCTCATCGAAGCGGTAGACAAGACCGCGCTCCAGATCAGCCACCAAAACCTGATTGTGCTTGGCATTGAAAACAACGTCGCCAAGGCCGGCCCCGCTGTTTAGATCGACGCTCGCAAAAACTGAAACAGCGCCCGTCGCACCATCGACCTTCCAAATTGTACCGGGCGCGCCATTGGGACCAAACTGCCCAGGCATCCAACCCGCACCAGCTTGACCGCGCTTCAGCCGGTCCGGCGAACCGTTGCTATCGGCATCAGGACCGATGATGTTAAGGCCATAGAGTGACGTCGCACCCAACAGCACATCAGGCGCATCAACGCCATCACGATCCACCAGTGTCGCCGCGAAAACCTGACCAACCTCGGCGGCCGTCACAACCCGGCGAGGCACCATCGGAATGAGCTGCCCATTTGGCCCTTCGACCGAACCGGACAGTGTAACAACCTGAGCCGACGGCCCATCGGGATCAATGACAAAGTGATCAAGCGGATCGGCACCGACAGGCATCGGTTGGTCTGATGAGCGGATACCGGAAAAGCCAGTAACAACCGCATCACCCGGCTGCATCAAAACACCTTCAGCGGCGTACGCATGGCGCGACCCTAAGCCCAGCGCCGCCAATACCAAACAGACGATCACCAGGAGCGTGACTTCGATGGCAAACCACGAAATCGATTGCCTGATGCGCCGCAGGATGGATGACGTTTGTGCTTCAGGTTGTTGGTCGCCCGCCCGGCCAATGAGACGCGCACCCTCGACTGGCAAAGCCTCAACCGTTGGCTCATCCTCAGGAGGCAACTGTGGGCGACCGCTATCTTTCGTCATCAAGAACATCTGACCAACTCCTTATGGCCCGTCCCACGCCAATCGAGTGAGAGGAGCTTCAACAGTTGGTCGCAGCGCAGCCTCAAAAGGTTCTACAGCCAGACAAAAAAGAACCGGCCCACATGTGATGTGTGAACCGGTTCCTTCTGCGTCTTACAGGAAGTCTACTATGACGGTCGCGAGCTTACTTCGAACGCGCTGCCTGCTGGGTCGGCACTTTAACCGACTTCGTTGGGGCGGTGATGGCCTCAATCGCGCGCACTGCATCAACGCGACCAGCACCAAAAGTGTCATCGCGTCCAGTCGGGCCGAGGTCTACCGCACCTTGCATCAACGCTTGACGGATTTTATCCGTCGAGACGGTCGCATCTTTTTCGAGCATCAAGGCAACAAGGCCGCTGACATGTGCCGTGGCAAATGACGTCCCGGTTTTGTAATCGTAACCGCCATCTGGGGCAGGCGCGAGAATACCAACACCTGGCGCAGCGACCGCGACGTAGTCACCGTGGTTCGCACTCTCATAGATTTTGTCAGCTGAATCTGAGGCCGTGATTGCGATCACGTTTCGGTAGGCTGCCGGATACGCCGCAGGCCCCTCTGGCCCTTTGTTGCCTGCAGCAGCAATGAGCACGCCGCCGCTCTCGTGGATCTTATCCATGACTTCAGCAACGGCTTCATCCTTCGGCCCGGCAAAACTCAGGTTAAAGATGCGGGCTTCGTTTGCATGAGCCCAATCCAGTGCCTTCAGTAGAATGTAGGTCGTCGTCAACGGCCCTTTGCCATCTTCTCGGAAGAACGCATTCGCAGCCAAAAGCCGGGTCGCAGGTGCGACGCCCTTCAACTGTTTGCGCGAGGCGATGATGCCGGCAACCGCCGTCCCATGCGCATCGGCTTTGTCGACGTCGATTGGCTTACCGTTGACCTGTTCGCCGATCGCGTTGAAGGTCCGAGCTATCGATCCATCGAGTTCTGGGTGCGCCCCATCAATCTTGGAATCAATGACAGCAACCTTGGTCTCGACACCCGTCGCCAAAGCATGCGCATCACTCAACCGCAACTTGTCCAGCGCATACTGCATCCCGCTCATATCCGAACTTGATGCCTTTCCTTCACCGCGCAAACGATACAGATAGTTTGGCTGAACTGCCGCAACCCGACTGTCGGCAATCATCTCCAACAAGACATCATCCACACTGCGTGAATCCGTAATCCGGTAACGTTGGATACGAGCGCCAAGCAACTGATTACTTGATCCATTCAATTGCTCAAGCCGATACTGCCGGGCAAGCGCTGCGGCATTGCCGAATTGCGGCTCTTGTACAATGCGCACTACGATCTCGTCTGGCCGACGATCAACTTCCGGCTCATCCGCAACCGCTGCAACAGGTGGTGCTGGTGTTGGCGCAATGACGGGCGGAGGCGCTGCAATCTTCTTCTTCGGTGGTGCTAATTTCTTCGGCGTCTTGGCCTTCTGAACCGGACGCGGTTTTATAGTTGTTTTCGGCTTCGGTTTCGTCACACGAACCTTAGGCACTTTGATCTTGGGTGGCCGAACAAAACGCTTCCCACATTTGGGCCAAATGCCGGGACGCGAGCGTGGGCACTTCGGTTTGACAATCCGAACACAGCCACGTTTCCGACGCTTCATTCCTGGCGGGCAGGCCTTCGGCAAGATAGACCGGCACTTGCCATTGCGCCATGTCTTCAAGGGGCCACATCCGGTGCGCGGAAGATCAATTCGCACGTTTCGGCAATTCGGCCACCGACCAACTTTCGGGAATTTGCACTTCGGACGTGGTCGATCAGGGTCTGTTCTGCGAAACTTTGGAACAAGACCGATCGACGGCTTAATCCGAAAGCCGCCTCCACCCAGTCTTCCTCCCTTTCCGCCATACGGACCACGATCCGCGATGCGCACAACGTTGCCGCCCAGCCGCGCGGTGCCCAACGCATCAAATTGCGAGGGCGCACTTGCACCGACCGACAGCGGCACTGCATGTGCAGGCGAAAACTGCACAACAACACCGAACAGCAATAAGATCGCGGCAATCCAGCACGCCGACAATGCGTCGTTCCACAAACGACGCGAGCGATCGCTCATTCTGGATTGGTCTTGTCGAGGTCTTGGTTCGTGGTCCATTGCACCATCTCACTCGTTATCAGCCCGGCACACTGTTTGTTCCAATCACCGGGACGGTAGCACCATTCTGATCAATGACGTTTGCTCTTTAAAACGGTCGACAATCTGATCCTGGTCGTCCTTTGGTAAATCCCGTGTTCCAACACGAACCTTGAAGACACCTCCGGTTTCAGGACCGGAGATCACAACGGCTCGGTTCGCTTCCAGAAACTTGGCAACCTCACCAACAGGTGCGTCAGTCACAAACCGGACGAGCAGCACAACACCCTTGGCTTCAGGACCGCCAGCAACCTCGTAAACCGCGCCAGATTGATCCGGTCGCGAAACCAATGTTCCAATAATCCCGGCTTGCAGCACCATAAGCCCGACAAGGCCCGCCGCCGCCATTCCTAGTCGGCCTGGTGTCAAAGCCCGCAATGCGTCTTCGATCCAAACCAACAGACCAGACAACGTAGACGTCGCCGGCGTTTGCACACTCAGTTTGGAAACACCCGGCAGGTCGTCCATCAGTCGATCAATCGCACCACTCGACGGCGCTGCAACATCTTCATTGGCTGCAATACTGACCAAGCGATCATCGTCGATAGCCAACAACTGCGCGCGCAAATCAGCATTAGCCTCTAGATGCCGACGAACCTCTTCGGCTTCGACGGCAGAGACCTTGCCCGTCGCATACCAAGGCAGCAGCAGCTCAACCTCAGCACGGCTCAATCGATCGTTAGGGTGCTTACTCATGGCCACCCCCGATCAACGCCTGCGGCCCGCAAATGCTCACCCAGCCTCTTCCGGGCATAAAACATCCGGGTTTTGACCGTCCCATGCGGGATGCCGAGAACATCGGAAATCTCCGGAATGGTCTTCTCATGATAATAGACGAGATCAATGATCTGCCGATGGTCGGGACTGAGCCGCTCCATGCAAGACCTGATCTGCGTCCCCTTGTCAGCCTTCGATGCCATCGTCTCCGGATCGTCGGCATCATCGGCGATCCGCACTGCTGCATCTTCATCAAGTGGTGTCTCGCGCCGTTTGCGGAGAAAGCTGACCGCTTTGTTGTGCGCAATCGATAGAACCCAGGTGGACACAGCCGCACGGCCGTCATACCCGCTCGCATTGCGCCAAACGCCAAGAAACGTTTCATTGGTGACATCTTCCGCATTTGCCTCATGACCGATCAGCCGGACGACGAACCGGTGAACGCGCAGATGATGGCGGGCAAACAGGGCACGCATCGCAGGCTGGTCGCCACTGGCGATCCGCCTCAACAGGTCTTTGTCATCAACCACCTGTTCCACTGGCCCAAAGCGCCCTTCCGCGCTTTCACAAAGTTAGTCGCCTCGCTGGATCAAAAGGTTCACGTAAGAGGAGGCGCTCTGTCACTCGGGATACACCGAGCCAGGCTCACAGGCTGTACCTCAGGGAACACGAATTCCATACGCCCGAGACTGAACCGGCTTTGGCGATGTGATTAATCGCGCCGTGGCAGCGGATCACAGAATAAATATGAGATGAAGAATGACACGTGTTTTGCGGACGAGGGTTCCACTGCCCTCTCAGACCGGCCCTCGCCCGCCATCGCGCTGTCTAGAAAAGACATGCGACAAAGACCGACCACAGGGTGGCATTTGGGGTGAGGTGGGAACCTGCAACCGGTCTCAACTTGAAAATTGGTCTCATTGTCTAGATTGGCTTATTGAGACGTGACGGGCTATGACGACCAGAGCCCGACATGCCGATTAGAATGCAAACCAACTCCGCTTTCTCGCCGGTTCAACAACCGCCTCCTCCACGAGATTCTCGTTAGCGGCTTCCGATTCGATGTCACCGGATTGGTCGAGCGGGGATTGCCAGCTGGCATCGACAGCTTCCGAACGAGTTATCCGATTAATGATCATCTGCTCCGACATTGGCACTGTGAACGCATAGCGCCCGTGTCTCGTCCGATAGAGCATGCCCTTCTCACACAGGGCGACCAAGTGCTGGCTCACCTGCGGACCTGTAAACGCACCATTGCTTTGCTGGGAAAGCTCCTGTGCGGAAAAATCTCCGGCCCAGTCTCCCTCGCGGTTGGCAGCAACGACCAACAGCTCACGCTGCTTGTCGGTTGTCCGGTTCCATCGAGCGGAGAATAACCCAGCATCCAATCGGTTCATCACATCAGGCGCAGGGAACTGGTCTGGCTCTAGAATGCCGCCTTGTCGCAACATTTGATCGACCAGTTCTTTACCGAAAAACTGGATGAGGTAGGGGTAGCCACCGGCAAGTTCCGCCGCTTTGTAGACAAGCTCCTTGCTTGGATAGAGTGGCGGGCTAAGTGCGGCCAACGGATAAGCAATTGCTGACAGGGTGTCGTCTCGGCTAAGACGTTCAAGCCGCATCACATGGAACATCCGTTCAGTGTAGGTGCGTGTCGCCGTTAATGCTTCAAACACTTGCGGCAGACCGCATAACACCAGCATGATTGGAACGACCGAGTCCTGCTTCTGCAACATGGCCACAGTCTCAACCATCAAGGACATCGGATACTCGTCACGGTCTGCATGGTCGATCAGACACTGAGCCTCGTCGTACGCGAGTATAATACCCGACATCTTGAATTGATGCGCAAGGGATGTCGCTTTCAAGACAGCAGCTTTGAGCCGATCACTTGCTAGGCCCGGCGTCCGCTCATAGACCTGTTTCAAAGCATCAAAGGTTTGCATCGCAAGGCCGTCGACCCCACCGTCCGCGTCCGGGGGATTACCAATCTCTTCTGGCCCTTGTGACGCAATAGCCGTTGCCAAATCCGTGAGAATTCGAATGGCCAGTCGTTCTTCGGAAATGGAAGCTGATTCCGACAGATCGTTACCGGCCCAAAGCCATCCCGCTTCTCGCCCCACACCTCGAAGGTGTTGCAGGAGCACTGTCTTGCCAAATCCTCGCAAGCCGGTCACGAGAACATTTTCTGTTGCAAAATCCTGACGCATAAGACGCCGGAAGTGATCCATTTCCGCGGATCGACCACAAAAGTGCGGCGGTTTATGCCCCGCCCCTGGCCGATATGGATTCTCAATAAGTACAGTCCGGTCCATTCAACTCACCTCTACTCTCCGGAGCCGCAGAACCTGACTGGTAATGCAGCCCACGAACTCCCCACTGGACGCAAAAAGACGCCTTTATGCTCATTATGTTGGCACACCGCCTCCCATAGATGGCCGCCACACGACCACCGCCAAAGGCGATGCAGTTGTCAGAAATCAACTGGAGAACTATTCGAGCGCTTGATCGAACAACTTAGGTTCTATCAGTGCGCGCCCCGATCACTGCGGCGACTAAGGCTGGCCAATAGCCCAGACCTGGGACATCACGCGACCAACCACTTCCAAAGTCACCGGAAATTCGAATAAGGCCGCACTGGCCAAGAACAGTCCAAACGGAACAATTAGCCCCAATCCTGCGCCGATAACCAATCCGGCCAAAACGTCAGATACAATTTTGAACTTGCGAGCTTCGACGTTGAATTTGCTCGGATGCAACGCATCCTTGTCCCCGCATTGCTCCCATGACAACGGAATGACCAAGTAAGGAGCTGTCACATCTGTACCCGAGCCAGCGCCATTCGAGAGCCGCGTAGACGGCACAGATCGTCGTATCAATTCTGAAAAATCGATGTCGGCAACCGGCTCTCCTTCATTCAACCGTACGCGCTCCAATGCATCACCCCGCCAATTAAAAACTACTCTTGCGTCCACCGCCCCGGACGAGGGTCAAAGGAACGGAAATGCTTATTTGATGCAATAGCTCCAAAACGACGAGTGGAGCAGTGAACGAACGTCATGAACGCCGTGAATGCGCAGGACAAAAACAAACAACTACACGCCAAAGATGCGCGCGATGATGAGGGCCGCGCTGCGCGCCAGACTGCAAAAAAGCCGTATAATGATAGTCCCGAAAAAGATGAACACAGATCAATCGAGTGCCGGCGGCTCACGAACAATCCCGCATTTCTCACAACCCAAGGTTTATTGCAGGGAGAGTGATTTAACAGTCGCACTCATACGTCTTTTTGCTGTGGATAACGCTGCAAGACACCGAGGACTTCTCCTCTGAACACTGTGGATATCTACTTTTTCAAAAAGTAATTTTTTCACGAGCAATTGCATTCCTTGTTGAGGAAGTAACATCACTGGCCTGGTCGAAACACACTCAATACATCTCAACACGTCCAAGAAGCGCACCTACCGCAGCGGAACCCAGCGAGTACAGATCCCGTTGGAGCATGACCCACCCAACCCGTTTGCAGATCTTGCGAATTGAGCCTTGACGGTCCCCCATGATCGCGAGAGCCTGATGAGGAGATGACCAAATTTCCAAAGGACCAAGTGTATACAGGACCCGCACATGATTGATGTAACGATGATCATCCTCAGCATTGCGGCCATTGGCGGGTTCTATCTTGCCTCACAAAAGTTGCAGGAAAAGAAGATACCATCTGTCTATGCCATCGCGCATGGCAGTCTTGGTGCAGTTGGCGTTGTGATGTTGGCTCCCGTGGTCACAAACGGCGGCCGGTCAGAGATTTCGTTGGCACTTTGGGTACTAGCCGCCACGCTTTTTGGCGGCCTGGCCATCGCAGCACTACATATGACCAGAAGGAAAGCACCATCACTCCTCATAGTTGCGCATGGCACCGCGGGAATGTTGGGCGTCTTTATTCTCGCGAGCCTCGCCTACAGCACAAACTGACCTCGGTCTGAACTTGTCGCGCAGAACGTCCAGCGCTCTATGCAACCAGCTCCATGTCCCATGCATGCATCTACATAGCGTGACCGATTTGCCTCGCGCGGCTTACAAGCTGCTGCGAGAGCGGTGACAGTCGGATTGAACGATGCTCATCTGATTGAACAAAACAGCGAACAGGATGACAGTCTCAGCGTGGCGCGGAAGGGCTCACACCCTAAACGCCCTGCTCACAAGCCTTGGAGTTGCTAGTGAAAGTCTACCGAACGTGTTTGATCATCTCAGCCATTGCCGTTGCATCAACGTTTCCCGCCCATGCAGATCGAACTGGCATGGCGGACATGCACGATCAAAGGCGGGAAGGATCGAAGATTTGCCTATCCGGGCACTTCCATACCGGTACGGGCAAGGGGCGTAGTAAAAGGGCTGCAAAGGCAGATGCCATCAAAGCCTGGCAGGAATTCACTGCGTGGGAGTACGGATTAGACTGGGCCTACTTTATACGCGCCAAGAGTAAGTCTGTCGGCTATGAGCGCGCTGCCGAAGGATGGGAAGCAACAGTCGAAGCAAGACCGTGCCGTCGAAGATAATGGCGTCGTCTTATGCTTCTCAAATGTGGACATACACGACGCGACGTTTGTCTTAAAACTCTCTGATCAAACTATGCCGGCAAGCCCAACAGCGCTGCCGGCATTTTTTTAGCGACGGCACACGCCCACCAATCAGTTACCTGCCAGATTGAACGCATCCCGTGGCACGGCACAGAGAACAGCTGTCACAACCCAAAAGAGCAACGTCGTATCCCATAAGGTGACAGCGGATGGGGCCACGCCGATCATCACCAGCGTCACGAGCGCCATAAACCAACCGGGCATGCCCATATCGCGATAACGCTTGGAAGCCACCACAACCAACCCCGCAATAAAAACAAGCATGGCAGCGGCCACCACAAGCCACGTCAGTTTGGCCCCCACCCATTCAGGACTGCTGAGGGCTTGGTCGATGCTCAACGAGACGAACCATTGCGCGATCTGCCCATCAAACAAGTGGTTAAGATTTGTAAGCCCCTCAGGCCCGGCCAAAACGGAGCCAGCAATAACGCTCGCCCCCATAACAAACAGCAAAAACAGAACGGCGAGCGCAAACCCGCCGCGCCCCAGCCGACCATTACCAAGGTCCCGCAGGAATGCTTCAATGAGCATTGAAGGATGGGCGGGCACGTCCGAATTGACTGACATAATACTGACCTACAGCACGCCGAGTTGTCTCAAAACAGCGAAATTCTAGCCTAGGTCCGTCCCCTACGTCAGAAAAACCGCCATGCAAATTGAGGGGAAAGCAGCATCCGCGACTTTTTTGCAGCCTGCGTAACCAAGCCCTATAGGCCGCTATTGCCTCTCGGACTATATGATCGTCGAGCCGCTTTCACCGCTGACACTTTGGAATGACCAGTGAGATGAATTGATCTCATTCAAGGCAAGCTTCATCCAGCTATCCGAACAAGCAGCAAGAAAAGAACCTGCCGAACAAAGTCGAACAGCCAGGAATGACCATGAGCGCCTTCCACGAAGAAACCGTCCTGAACGTACATCACTGGACAGATACCCTTTTCAGCTTCACCACGACGCGCAACGAAGGTTTTCGTTTTGAGAACGGCCAGTTCACGATGATGGGCATCGAGAACGAGGGTAAACCGTTAGTCCGAGCCTATTCGATGGTGAGCCCCAACTATGAAGAAACGCTCGAGTTCCTCTCAATCAAAGTACCCGATGGTCCTCTGACATCCCGCCTCCAACACATTAAAGAAGGCGATCGCATTCTTGTTTCCAAGAAGCCAGTCGGCACCCTCATCATCGACAACCTGAAGCCGGGTCGAAATCTCTTCTTGCTGTCAACCGGTACGGGACTTGCGCCCTTCATGAGCATCATTCGTGACCCCGAGACATATGAGCGGTTCGACAAGGTGATCCTCGTGCACGGATGTCGTCAGGTGGCAGAGCTTGCCTACGGTGACACAATCCATGAAGAGCTGCCAACCGATGAATTCATCGGCGAGTTTGTCAGTGAAAAACTGATCTACTATCCAACGGTAACACGTGAGCCGTTCGAGAATAATGGAAGGCTGACCGACCTCATCGTCAACAAGAAGCTGTTTTCAGACCTGGACCTCCCGGAACTCTCGCCAGAGCTTGATCGTGCAATGCTGTGCGGGAGCCCGCAGATGATTGCGGACACAAAGACCATTCTGGAAACAGCAGGGATGACGGAAGGCTCAAGCGGCAAGCCCGGCGAATACGTCATCGAAAAAGCATTCGTCGAACGCTGAAGTCGACTTTGACTAGAGCACGCCATGGACATGCACAGCAGCGCTCCCAGTCAAACTCCAAACAAGAACGGTCAAGCTGACTACTGCACCGCTCCACTCGACGGACCAATCGGTTCGCCGGGTGCACGTTTGGTCAACGCCGGGATAACTCGTTTCGGTTGCATCAAAATCAAAAACAGCGCGACCAGACAAAACAACGACACGCCGACAAAGCTGGCCGGCCCCATCCCGGAGCCTAAGAAGCGGGTGAAGTAGTCGACGACCAAGTTGTAGTTCAACGCAAACACCCCCGAACCGACCACGCCACCGATACGGGCAAACTGTTCCAGGTCCTGCTCATTCTTGTCTGTCTCGTGGAAGAAGAAGAACAAGATCAGCAACGACCACCCTAAGGTAATCCCGACCAAGTATGGCGAGATGGATCGATAATTGGAGTCCAACTGCGTCCCATAGAGCAGTCCCGATGACTGCAGGAATGCCATGTTCATGAGAGGCAAGAACAGCATCACAAGAGCACCCACCAGAACACCGCGTTGGATCTTCTCAATCCTGTTGGGATAATTGCGCGGTAGCGAGTGCCGCCAGAAGATGAGCAGCAGTGCGATCACGAGAATGACGAGGAGGAAGAAGACCTTGAGGGGAAGCAGTGCCTTGTGAACCTTCTCCGTCAACGACCGGTTATCCGGATCAAGATGCATCTTACTGATTGCACGCCCAAAGGTTTTCTGAGCCGCACAACACGTCGGTGCATCAGCCATGGACTGCATAACAAAACAGTAGCGCATCGCCGTCTGTTCAGCAGGTGCTTCAATCAAGGGGTCAGGATTGCAGTCTCGCACAAAACGCGCCATGCCGAGGCGTTCCGAACTCTTGACCCAGACATCTTTGAGAGCATTGAAAACCGGGACACGCGTACAGGACTGACGATCTTCCAAGCAACCCTCCGGCTGCGCGGCATCAGCCAGCAACACGTTCGGCTTGATCTCCCAGATCGATCTCAGATCACCTTTTCCAATGAGATCAGAGACGTGAAGCGTCGCAATCACGACCAGCACAAACCCGATCGTAAAACGCATGACGCCCAACGGCACATGCTTCCAATACATGTCGACGAATGCGGAAGCGGGAATGAAGAATGCAACCAATGCAACGATCCCGAACGTCGGGAAGAAGATGAACAAGTGGCTGTAAAACGTTGCCAGCTTCCACCAGGTATCGCCCAGCTCCGGCGTCGCAAATTCGTAATAGAGAACGGCGGTGGTGGCGATGAACGAAGCCCCCAGGATCGTAAAGATCACTCCAACGAACAACTTCGCAAAAACGCTCATGATCCCAACCCTTTAACCCCGCCCAAAAAACCGCACAAAACAAAAAAACCAGCAGTCAATCGGGGCACCGTCCCGTTCAATCAGGACTTATGTTGCGCGCTGCACGCAGTCGCTTAGGCATGGAGCCCCATGCATGAGGCACAACGCAAGAGGACCTAGCGGTGAACAACGTGTTTTTGTATCCGCTTGCTGCAAGATTGCCTCAACTTCAGCCATGCGGCATCGGCTTACGGTGGCCCGCCGTAAAACTGGTAGTGTGGGACAAGCACCTGTTTCTACGAAAGCCGAACGCGCCATGACGCAAGCTCAGTACTTCCGAACGCTAATGATCCTCATCGTTCTAGCGGTTGGGTTGGCAGCGCTTCTCTACATCGGTTTGGGTCCGCATCTTTTCAGCTTTTACGGTTGGGCAGCTGTCGGGCTGGTCATAGCAATCGCTCTTAGCCGAACGCTACGCTCACGCTACACAGCCCAGGGGTTCAGCCGCTGGCCACGGTTGCTTTTTCTGATCCCTGCAGCGCTCGCATGCCTTATTCAGATCGGCTATTGGCTCGCTTTCTTTAATCTCGGTGCCTCTGGCGTCTTACTTGGCCCACCGCGCCTTATGCTATTGAACGAAATCGGCTTTTTGCTCTTACCAGCCCTGGCGTTATTGCTACTGATTGCCGCTTATCTCGTATGGCGCGGCATCGCAGAACCGACAAAAAAGCAAACATTTTCATCGCCTTAAAAGATTTCAGACGCCATTTACCAATACCCATCAGCGAGCTGTCATTTGCACGCTCGATCATGAACAGCTAAACCATCCATCTTACGAAGTGGGAGCGCCAACCACTTTGATCGAGAGGAGTGCAGAATGCGCACGCTGAAAACGATACTTCCAGCCATTGCCGCTGTGTTGCTAGGCATTGGTGTTTCAACATCCGGTGCAATGTCGATGGGGTTTTTCACCACGACCGCTACCGATGTGAAACAGGCATCGAGCACAGGAGTGCTCAAAGTCGGCTATCGCTACAAAAAGCACCGCTATTACAAGTACGACGACGACCATTACGATGAGGACCATGTCGACGCGCCTTACACGCGTTATCGTGGCCGAGGACGGGTCGAAGTTGATACCCCATGGGCTTACGTAAAACGCAACCGTCGCGGCGTCCGCGTGCGCGCGCCATACGTCGATCTTTATATTCCGTCGTTTTGACTGGCTGACGAGGCTGGACTTTTTCGGCTGGTAGACCACCCAACAGCGACAAACACAAACGTGACAACAAAAGGCTGCACCGCCCAGGTGCGGCCTTCGTTTTTGCGCGCTAAACAGTCAGGAGACCATAAGAACCTCCAACACAAACAAAACAGCGGAAACAAAATGGACGGCGAACAACTCAAAGCGCTGCAGGCCCCTCTCAAGGCCAAATATCAGGACGACGCAACAGCGGCTCTCGTCACATTGCGGGCGGATGGCCAAGTTGGCGATGGCGTGAGCTGTTCGCTTCAAACGTCCAAAGCACTCATCGAAGCTGGATTGCATCCAGCCACCGGCGGTCCTGGCACACAGGTCTGCTCAGGCGACATGCTCCTTGAGGCGTTGGTTGCCTGTTCAGGTGTCACACTGGCCGCCGTTGCAACCGCACTTGGCATTAATATCGGCGACGCGAAAATTCAGGCCGAGGGCGATTTGGACTTCCGCGGTACTCTGGGCGTCGAGAAATCAGCTCCCGTCGGATTTCGCGCCATTCGCCTAAGCTTTGATCTCGGCGAATACGTTTCAGATGAGCAACGTGCCACCCTCCTGAAATTAACCGAAAGATACTGTGTGGTG
>JBCBRD010000010.1:21212-30608 GCA_039819885.1 Pseudomonadota bacterium | reverse complement strand
TGATCGGCGTGACGATGTTCGTAATGCCAGGCCCGTTCTGTGCGATGGCCATGGACATTTTGCCCGTTGCACGGGTGTAGCCGTCCGCACTCATGCCAGCGTTGACCTCATGGGCACAGTCCCAAAACTTAATTCCAGCGTTTGGAAACAGATCCGAAATGGGCATCATCGCGGATCCGATGATCCCAAAGGAGTGTTCAATTCCGTGCATTTGGAGGACTTTGATAAAAGCCTCCTCCGTGGTCATTTTCATCGTCTGTATTCCTCTGTTTTCAAACTGGCCGGACGTTGCTCTTTCATGAAATTTTCAGCAACGGTTTTCATTTTTGTGAAAGTTTTTGTCGCAGGGCGATCGGTTCGGGGTGAATTTCGAGTTTAATAATCAGCGGGAAAGAGGTACGTAAATTTGCACCCATGCCTCATGACGGAGCTCATCCACCGCGTGCTGCGATCACAGTGTCTTTCAGCACATTGACCTCGAGTTCCTTCTGGTCGAGACGCACTTTCAACGCATCGCGAACGCCGATTACGCCGACGACCGATTGGCCCTCAACCACCGGAACATTGCGAAAGCCCTTGTCGTACATAATCTGCCGGGCGCGAGACATAGGATCGTCGGGCGAGCACTTGGTCACCTTCTCAGTCATCACCTCGCGTATGTGCAGTTTGACTGCATCGCGCCCTTTTTCCCCAAGCGCGCGCACAAGATCGCGCTCGGACACAATCCCAACCATCTGACCGTCTTCATTGCACACCGGTGCTCCGCAAATATGTTGGCTTGAGAAACGCTGAGCGGTGTCTTGAACAGAGTCGTCTGGTGCGCATGTCACCAAGTCTCTTTTGTAGAGTTCGAGATATTTTCGGATTTTCATCTGACTACTCCCGATTGTGCTTCATGAAACGTCATGTCGTTAAGCGAGCGGCAAAAATTGCAGACTCCACTATCCGGCCTTGGCTCTCAAAATGAGATCGCTCGCCTTCTCGCCAATCATAATAGTGGGGGCATTGGTGTTTCCGCTGACGATTGCCGGCATGATTGAAGCGTCAGCAATTCGCAATCCGCTCATTCCGCGGACACGCAAGCGATCATCGACCACTGCCAAAGCGTCATTGCCCATTCGGCAAGTGCTCGTCGGGTGATAAATGGATTGGCCCATACTCCGAGCGGCATCTAGCAAGTCTTCGTCGTTCTCGGGCGCGTTGCTCGGCATATGTTCGCGAACAATGTACGGGCTGAGCGCTTTTGTCTTTGTCATCTCACGGGCAAAGCGCACAGCGCGGATGGCGCAGTCCTGATCTGCCTTGGCCGAGAGATAGTTGGGTGTGATCTTTGGATGGTCGGAGGCATGTGGCGTCTTGATATGGACGTGCCCCCGGCTTTCAGGACGCAGTTGGCAAACCGATGACGTGATGCCGGAAAACGGATGCATCACGATGCCCGGCTTGTCTGCGCTCAATGGCTGAAAGTGGAATTGAATGTCTGGTGTTTCCAGGTTGCTTCGCGATCTTGCGAACACGCAGACTTGGCTTGCGGCCATGCTCATGGGGCCTGTTCTGGTCAGTATGTATTGCATGCCGATGCCCATGCGATGGACAAAGTTATTGATGGCGTCGTTCAACGTGGGAACGTTGACCTCATAAACCAATCGGATCTGAAGGTGATCTTGGAGGCATTCTCCGACTCCTGGCAGTTCGTGCCGTGTAACAATGCCAGCAGCACTCAAAACATCGCCCCGCCCGATCCCGGACAGTTCCAGGATTTGCGGCGAGCCGATAGAGCCCGCTGACAAGATGACTTCGCCACCCTCATTGAGTTGCGCAGTTGTTGGACTGCCCCTGCGGAGATATCTAACGCCTGTGACCTGGCGCGGATCATCATCGGCGAAGGTAAGGCATTGCATGTGGGCGTGGGTCACGATGTCGAGATTAGAACGTGACCGGATTGGGTGTAAGAAGGCACGGGCACTGGAACATCGAAAGCCGTTCCTAGCCGTCTGAGGAAAGTAGTCGACGCCCTCTTGTGTCGCACCGTTTACATCATCTGTTCGCGGCACGCCCATCTCGACGGCGGCTGCAATGAATGCTTCGGATATAACGCTCTTAGCGCGCGTTTTGTTTACTGAGAGATTGCCATCGCCACCATGGTATTCTGTTTCACCGTTTTCGTTCTTCTCTGACCGCTTGAACAGCGGCAGGACATCATCATAACTCCACCCGGCATTCCCCATTTGAGCCCAGGTGTCGTAGTCCTGGCGTTGGCCTCGAATGTAGAGCATTCCGTTGATCGAACTGGAACCGCCAAGTGTCTTGCCTCTCGGCCAGTCAATTGATCGTCCATTTACGCCCGGGTCTGCCTCGGTTTTGTAGCACCAGTCAGTTTTGGGATTGTGCAGCGTTTTGAAGTAGCCGACCGGCACATGAATCCATGGGTTGATGTCCCACCCACCAGCCTCCAAGAGCAGTACGCGATTGCCGGGGTCGGCTGACAGCCGATTGGCCAAAACGCACCCGGCTGAACCGGCACCCACAACGATGTAGTCAAACGCCCCTATCGATTGTGACATGCTGCCTCCTATCCGGACCAACAGACGGACCGGAACTCACTCACTCGAGACGAAGTCGTTCTTCATGCTGGCGCAGCCGCGCCTACATGAACGTGGTCAGCCATAGCGACAGCCCTGGCCAGGCCGCCACAACAAGCCAGACAAACACCAGACTCAGCAGGTAGGGCATCACGAACCGAACCAACTGGAGATAGGGCAATCCCGTGACGCTTGAGGCCACGTAAAGATTTAATCCATAGGGCGGTGTAATGAACCCAATGGAGGCACCCACAAGAAAGACCACTGCAAAGTGTACGGGATCGACACCGATATGAGCCGCGATTGGTGCGAGAATTGGCGCAAGAATAACGGTCACCGGCAGACTTTCGAGAATGGTTCCGGTGATCAAAACAATCGCCATACATGCCCCGAGGGTCACGTAATAGTTTCCACCAAGACCTAAGATGAAATCTCGAATAACGACTTCAGCTCCCAGCAACGAAAAGAGCTGCTGCATCACAATCGAGATCGCAATCAGCGGAGCCAGTAGCCCGGTGATCTGGCCTGAGCTCATTAGAATAGACGGAATTTTGGTGATCTTAATTTCTCGGGTAATCAGGATACCCGACAACATACAGTAGCCCACCGTAATGGCGGCTGCCTCAGTTGGCGAAAAGATCCCTGAGTAAATTCCGAAAAGTACGATGAAGATTGCAAAGAAACCAAGATAAGCTTTCGCACCTGTCTTCAAGGTCTCTTTCAGCAGGAATGGACTCCGCTCACCCCATCCATTCTTTTTCGCATAGTAGAAAGCGACAATCTGCATCGCGACAATCATCAAGATGCCCGGCAGCATTCCAGCCATGAACAGTACGCCAATCGGCAGGTTCATGAGAAAGCCATAGACGATGAAGATCACGCTTGGCGGAATGATAATCCCAACCACACCACCAGACGCGATTGTCGCTGCCGCAAACCGAGCGTCATAATTCTCTTTGGTCATCTGTGGCGCCATGATCTTGCCGATGGTCGCCGTCGTTGCCGCATTCGAACCGGAGATCGCGGCAAACAGACCGCAAGCCCCAAGCGTTGATATGGCCATTCCGCCAGATGCCCAACTCAATGCCGCTCGAGAGAAATCCGTCAGCCGCCTAGCTATTCCGGCTGCTGCAATCATGTCGCCTGTCAGAATGAAGAGCGGCAGCGCGAGAAGCCCAAAAAAATTCAGTCCTTCAAACAACGTCGTTGGGATGTTTGAAACCGTGAACCCGATAACTTGGCTTGTAATGAGTATCCAAGTTCCCAGGACCAAAAAAACTGGCACACCAATCAGGAACAGCACTGTCGACAGGACTGATGTCAAAACGATTAGAGTTGTTGTATCCATTTTTCGTCTCCTCAATCCGCATCCAGAGCGGCGGAAAGAACGAAACGTTCTTTTCGCGAATACCGGCCAATGTCTTCAACAATGTTTTGTAGACTTCGGATAACGAGGAGGCTCCAGCCGAAGGGAAGGATGCAGTAGAACCACCACTGCATGACATCATCCGTTCCCGGCACGATGGCGTAGTTGTCGCGCAGGAGTTCAACCAAATGGACGGAGTGGTAGATGACCATCGAGGCAAACCCAATCCATAAGACATGGTCGAGGAGCACACAGAAAAACTGCAAAAAATAAGGGAAGCGCGAGCGAAACTCAGTGAATGCGAGGTGACTGCGCGCGCGCACATTGTAAGACGCGCCAAGCCAGGTCACCCAAATAAAGAGATAGATTGGAATGGTCGTCGACCATGGTGCCTGTTGCTTGAATACGAACCGATCTATGACGGCCCACACAATTATCAGTGCCATCGTACCGTAGGCGGTGATCATCAGAATACGCTCTACGTTTCTGTCGATCCACCTGAGCATGCTTGAAATCATGGTCATCACCACACCCGCTTAGAGCCCACCAAAAGTCACGGGGAGGAGGCGCGGCGAAAATTCGCCGCACGTCCAACTCATCTGGATTGAAAAGTGCGAGTTAGGTTTTCCACCAACGCTGCGGCTTGACGTTAATCGGGTCGGTGTCCGCAGGAATTTCTCGCGCAATATCGTAAATCGTCTTGTAGACGTCCTGACCGCCGGACCATTTGTCCAGACGTGTGCGCCAGCTGTTCCACGGATCAGGCTTGAACTCCGGGGAACACATTTCTTCGATTTTTCTCAATTCGTCTTTGGACAGCGTCGCAACTTTGACGCCGAACTTGTCGAATAGGGTCCCAGGCCGTGGTGGAGATGTCGCGCCGACGATGTTCACGAGTGCGGCTTCATGCGAACCCTGCACGTGGACCTGGGCGGTATACGACGACTCCATGATCGCCTCTTGAAGTGCTGGCTCCATCTTATTGAACACTTCCGCATTCATCGCCGTGTGCTCGGTGCCACAGAAAAAGCGAAGGTCTACTGCTTGCCCAAGAACTGGTGACATGTTGGCGTATCCTGCAGCGCCCATCCATGTCTCCGCACCATCAATCAGGCCCTGGCGGAGGCCGTCCAGCGTTTCTTCCCAAGCGATTGGAACAGGGTTTAGGTTTAGTTGTTGCATGGCGATCCGGCCAAGCTGCGTGCCTGTAACACGGTTCTTGGTGCCGGCCAGATCTTCGATCTTTGTTACGAGCGGTCGATCGGCCCACTTCTTTCCGAGCATGAGACCGCGCAGTTCGCAGTGTGTGAAAAGGAACTTGATTTTGTGACGCTTCTCCAGCGGCTCGCGAAAGACCTTGTTGCTTTTCGGGCTGTAGAAGAAGTGGTACTGCGCCGCCCGATTGGGAAACATAAATGCGAAGTCGAGCGCGTTATAGTAGGGCGCGTTACCGGCTGAGTTCTGGGTCGAAGCTGAGAAAATCTGGACAATGTCCTGTTGTGTCTTTTGCACGCAATCCAACTGACCGCAGATCTGGTTTGATCCAATGAACTCGACCTTGATTTCTCCGTCCGTCCGATCTTCCAAGTCTTGGGCGAAGAACAGTTGACCTGACTTCTGAATGTTCAAGTTGTTTTCGTTGAAGCCGGATGCGCCAAACTTCAGAACATGTTTTGCCGCTTTCTTCTGACGCTTAGCCGACTTTTCTTCGGCCGCCGCTGCTAGCGACCCCAACGTCACTGTTCCAGACATGCCCCCCATCGCGAGAAGAACAGTCGTCCAACCATAGCGGGTTGCCAGAATTCCCAGTTCACGTCGGCTGATCTTGTACTTCGTGTGGGTCATGGTCGAGGCTCCTACGGTCCAAAAGCAACAAAAGCAGTGGCCCCTAACGCCGAGGCCTATCGAATTGACACAGATCAGTTAGTAATCTCATTTAATGAGACATAATAACTCATTTAACGATACATTGAATGGGCTTGCAAGCGTTATAACGCATATTTAGCAGCATTATTGTGCGTCTCCGCGCAAGTAGGCAGCAAAGCGGGCTAAAGTGGTTGCCTCGAAAACGAATTCGTTGACCATGCTTTGGAAAGATCGTGCAGTCGTAAGTCGTACAAACCCGTGTGCATCGAATTGGAACCATGAGCGTCAAAACACTGGAAGAAGGTACAGATCGAGACACTGGTTCCGTCGTATTCCGGAGCCTCAACCTCATCACTGCTATCGCTCAGGCGGGTCGACCGCTGGCAGCACCAGAACTCGCGGCCTTGCTCGCGTTGCCAAAGCCAACGGTGCATCGCATCTGTCAAAAGCTTGAGGGAGAAGGCTACCTCGTTCGCGAACCAGGGGTCAGCAAGTATGGCGTTGGACCGCGCTTATTTGCGCTTGGCTTAAACATCGTGCAGTCCGGGCTGAGTGCAGAGCGCCATGCCATTCTCAGTCGCCTGGTCGAAGATATTGGCGAGACCTGTAACTTCACAGCGCCTATTCGCGACGAGGTCTACTATCTCGATCGTGTCGAAGCGCGATGGCCGCTTCGCCTTCACCTTGAGCCGGGGTCACGTGTGCCAATGCACTGCACGTCCAGTGGAAAGATATTTCTGTCCGCCATGCCGCCCTCACGGCGCGAGCGTATCTTGTCGCTGACCGGCATGCCGGCGATGACAAGCAACACGATCACGACACCGGATGCTATGGACGCTGAGCTCACCAAGATATCTAAACAAGGTTATAGTGTGGACCGAGAGGAGTTCTTGATGGGATTGGTCGCTATAGCCGTCCCGGTCCGCAATACGCGCGGTACTGTGGTTGCGGCATTGGCCTGCCATGGGCCTACGGGGCGCTTCAATATGGAAGCAGCTCTCGACGTCATGCCGCTGTTACGCAAAGCAGCCGACCAGTTCGAAGCGACGATGTAGAATTGGTGGCATTCGCGCAGTCATCGGATCACGCCTCGTAAGTCCTTACATCTCAATCAATCGACCCAGATCCTGAGCTCATGAAACTTGCCACAAAACCGGCTGGATGGTCGGCAAACGCGTCCTTTTTGATATGGAGTTTTCGGTCTTTGGGTCACGCCTCGCTCTGGTACTTCATAAGTGCCTGCGACGTGACAACATCTGTTTGAAAAGCGATCTGAAGTGTGGATTCCCAGGGTAAATCCTAGCGCTAGCGGACGCGAGTTGGTATCGCCGTTCGCAACGGGCGGGCTTGCCTGTTCACGGGCCTTGATGGGGATGGAAACAAATACCTGGTTTGGCTGTTGCCGCAGCAGTGACAAGGGTGGCGTCGTCGGTGTACTTCTGTTCCGTGTGAGTGAAGGGGCCCGAGCGTGTCTTCACGCGCAATGTACTGATGCACTCTGGTGCATCGCCCAAGGTGGGGCCCGTAGCTCAATGGTTAGAGCTGACGGCTCATAACCGTCTGGTTGGGGGTTCGAGTCCCTCCGGGCCCACCACTTTTGCTTTTTTTGATTTCTGGGGTCCACGATAAGACCGGACGAAAGGTCGTTCGCCCTATCGATCCCGCTATCGCGGAACTCCAGAAACTTCCTGGGATCCAGAACAACCCTTATGTTGTTATTGGCGCGAAGGAGGGCGCACACCTAACCGTCCTTCAGCGGCCTTGGCGTCGCATTCAAAGCAAAGCTCGCCGAAACGATGTTCGACGTCATGATCTCCGCCACTCGTTTACAAGCTTTGCGGTGAATTCAGGCGCCTCTTTGCCAATGATCGGCGGCCTGCTTGGCCACACGCAAACAGAGACGACTGCACGTTATGCTCGTATAGCCGATCACCCGCTACAAAAACTCAGTCAGTACGTCGGATGCAGAATCAACAAGGCTTTAAACCGAGACGTAGAGCGCTGATTGGCTTCGATCCTGATCCATATCGAATTTCACGCATCGCTCTGTTCACTGTTCTGACTGTCGGGACCTCGCCTCAAAATTGATCAGTTCGCGACCCACACGGCACTTTGCGGCTGAGGTCGGTTGTATGGCGCTTGTCTGTGCTAATGACCGCGTAAGTGGGGCACAACCTGCTTAAAGAATTCCCACGTCATCTGTGTCGCATCAGGCCCTAAGGGATCTGTGTAGCTACCTCCCGCACTCCCTCCGGACCAAGCGTGACCAAGCTCACTGATCGCTACAAGCCGAACGCAGCTATCCGCTTTAGCATCACGGAATTCACTGATTTTGATATTATAGTTCCCTTGACCGCCACAGGTCTTGTCGTGCTCCGTCGCAAGTGCTTCCAGGTCATCTGTGAATAGCTTATCAGACTGGTACCCTGCGATCTGAAGAAGCTGCACGGCCAGTCGCCTTGAATGATCAGGATCAACTTGCGCATCGCCCCTACCGTACACAATCAACGCTGGAGGGATCGAGATACCTTTTGCGGGCACGGACGACACATCAATGGCACCAAGAGCGTCCTTCACCGTAGGTGCCCGTTCGAGTGTGTCGGTCGACTTTGAAACCCATTGGTGTAGCTGCAGAATGTTTAGCGGCGAAAATTGCTTCGCGACAGAAAATGCATCGCTCGGTGTTTGTGCTTTCTGCGGCGGTGTTGGCGTCTCCAACTCAGCCGCGGCGAATGCCACCCCAGCGTGCGACGCCAATGCGGCGACTTGGTCAGTGTAAGACACCGCAAGGATAACAGCCATAGCAGCCCCAGACGATAGTCCCGTTACGCAAAAAGGCTCTTGGCTAATCGCTGGATTCTGAGTTCGCGCTCTATCCACCAAGGCCATGATTTTTTGCGCCTCACCTTTCGCACCCTGGTTTTCCTCTGCCCACCAGACCCAACATCCAAATGGGTTGAGTGCAATCGTGTCTTGAGTTCGTTGGCTCTCGGGGAAGAGGATCGCAACGCCTTCACGAGATGCGACGTCCGTCAGTTTCGTACCAAGTGCAAAGTCCGCAGCAGTTTGTGAACAACCGTGCAACGCAACGATGAGCGGCAAGCCGTCTGACTGGCAAGGTGAGTAAAGTATGCCTCCCACAGATTTGTCGGTGGGTTGGAACCGGGTCCATCCGTCTTGGCTTTCAAAATGGTTACTCACGCATCACCCCTAAAAGTGTTGTGCGGATTTTGCCCAAGGAGACGGATCAGCCTCCCCCTGCAGATCTCACAATCAGCGTCCCGCGTCGTGGACAGTGTCATGTCGTGAAGAGATGAGCAGGTTAGAGTGACCATCGGTCGCGACAGCAACGACGCTTCACCAATCGATAGGTGAAGGGATCGACTGATCCCCGCTGAATCCTTAAGGGCCTTGATCAGTGATGAGGAAGCAGTGCTCTCCCCTTTCCTGAAAGCGAAGGGAACTAATGCGCCCCGAGCGGCGTTCGTAATTAGATCTCGTGTATTGCAGAGGATGATCATGCTTACCGGAACAACATATGACGCCGAGCTCAAGACGTTGCATGCCCGACTGGTAGATGCT
>JBCBRD010000010.1:0-21113 GCA_039819885.1 Pseudomonadota bacterium | reverse complement strand
CGCAACGGATACGATGAAGGATTGAAGCTCACGGACAACTCAGCTGTCGTAACTGTGTTCCAAGACCTTCTAGCACTACGTGACCGACACATATCTTCCATCGATAACATTCTTAAGGACCGCGGCTCACAACCCAATAGTGATGGGTCCTGGATGACGCCGGTACATGAGAGCATAATGAACTTACGATCATGGGCCGGGGCGCTGGACAGCAGCGTTTTCGATGGTGTCATCAACGGAGAAGAGAGGATCGTCGAAAAGTTTGATGATGTGCTGAAGGCAGATCGAGACAACTTCAATCAATTCCATTCAGTACTGGCCATGCGCAATGAGGTTCAAGCAAAGATCGATGGTCTTCGAAAGATTGCGAACGCTGCCTAAACGGGCCGGCTACTCGACTGAGTGACGCTCATAAGCATTGCTATGAACCACTCATCGGTACTGCCAATTGTCTTTGTTGACGTCCGGTCTTCGGATCGATGGGAGATCGGATCATGTCTGCGTCAAAAGCTCGTTTCACCAAGTCTGACATGAACAGAGCATCAGATGAGAGTGCTTGCGATGAGAGTGCTTCTGAGCAAACTCTTACTGCTGTCTTGGAACGTCTCGACGATGGACTTCACGATCAGCAGACATCCGTGGGTGATGTTTTATCAGCTTTTCAAGATCGTGGTTTTGGCGCGCTCGTCACAATCATCGGGCTCATCGCAGCTGCGCCGATCGTTGGCGCCATTCCGGGAATGTCGATCATCACGGGAACGTTGCTCGTTCTCGTAGCTGTTCAGTTCTTGTTCGGCCGATCTCACCCTTGGGCCCCCAAATTCCTCACAGACCGCAACATATCAACCGACAAACTGGCGACGGCGGTGAAAAAAGTTCGGCCGTATACGCAATGGGCTGATCGCTACATTCAAAGTCGTTATAGTTTCATCGTGCGAGGTGTCGTCCAAAAACGCATCATCGCACTGGCCATCATAGTTCTCGCTTTGACGATGATCCCGCTCGCAATCGTGCCTTGGGGCGTCCAGCTTCCCGCAACAGCGATCGTCCTGTTTGGCATCGCGTTGATCGGCCGTGATGGTGTTTTTGGTGCGCTAGGCTATGCGTTGCTCGGCACCACTTTTTACCTCATTTACATATACCGAGACGTGTTGACCTCGGCCGTGAACACCGCCTCTCAAATACTACAGTGACAAGGACCAAGTCGCACTGATGCGTATTTGTCATGTTAACGCCGCACGATTTTTTCGCATCCGCATCGGCGGTGTGATTACGCTCGTTGTCGTGCTCGTTCTGTTGATGAAACAGGTAAACACATCTCAAGCGAGTGGGGAGACGATTGCCAATTGTGATTGGCCACAAAATAGCAGCACCACATTGCTACTGTTCCATAAACCATCCCTACAGTTGGACGTCATTCGCGGTGGGCGCCGCATCAAGCATGTGCAGCTGACATCTCGTAGCCGCATTCGCCAACTCCCAACCGGCGTCTACAGTATCCTTAGGGAACGTAAGACTGACAAGTTTAGGCGATTTCGCTTCACCAACTTCAAGAACAATTGGCGCGCTACTTGGCTTGGTCGCGCGCTTGTTTCAGATCCAACTGGCGATGCCATAGAGGCCCGATATGCAATTAAGCTGCCCAACGAAATTGCACAGGAACTATTGAAGCTCACGGCGGTGGGCTCTGTCCTTATCGTTGCCGACAGTCATTCCAAGTTAGGACGCTTTGACGACATTGGCCTCATTGAGAACGATGACGACACGGACACGTCGAAGCTTGATTGTCAGCGACAGAGATTTATCGAGCCAAGAACTGGAGTTGAGTCGCGAAGTACGTCTCCGGTTGCGATTGTCATTAGTGAACGCGATCGACAAGCTTATATTTATGAGGATGGGGACCTTGTCGCAAGATTTCGTGTCTTCGTCAGGTACGCCCATAGGGAAACAGGGCGCCACGTATATATAAAAATCCAAAATCAAAAACGTCAGGACGACTACAATTGGATGGCGATTTCATTAGCTGGTGGTGGCTTTGTTGCCGCGCCGCCGATCAACACAGCAAAAAGTGTCCTGGATCGATTTGCATTTGAAGAGCCAGACCAACTCGCAGTCCGGGACTACCTCAATCGCAGCATCGTTGTCGCGGTGGTTGAGAAGAGTACGTCCAATGAAAGCAGGGTGTTGGAAGATATCACTCTCATCCAATCAATCAACTAGATCATCGCTTTGTCCAATCAGAAACATTCAAATCAGGATCATTAGTGGCATGCATGAAGTCAATGTGAAGTCGTTACTGACATATACGGCGGAGACCCCCACCACCTTGCTCCTGAACGTCGCGATCACGACAACGCCACGCCAACGTGTCGTCGTTGAAGAACTGAACGTCGATCCAGTTCTCGATATCGACCCGCTACCTGTTGGCGAGGAGGAAAACCGCTTCCACCGGGTCCAACTGCAGCCCGGTGAAACGCAGATTTCATATCAAGCGCGGGCTCAGCTAGAACCATTTATCGAAGATCCTCCAACGATCGACCAAATAGAATACGGGTCCCTGCCGCCGCAGGTCTTGTCTTATCTAAACCCTAGTCGTTATTGCGAGTCTGATCGTCTTAGCAATTTCGCGCTCGCGCAATTCGGAACCATGCCTGCCAACTTCGAGCGTGTGGATACGGTGTGTAATTGGATCGCAGAGCATCTAGAGTACAAGGGCGGCAGTACGAATGCTTTGACCACCGCATGTGATGTCCTCGTTCAGCGACAAGGCGTATGCCGTGACTTTGCCCACTTAGCGATCTCTTTTTGTCGGGCTTTAGGTGTGCCTGCTCGCTACGTTTCAGGCTATGCCTGCCATCTTGAACCTCCAGACTTTCATGGCTTCTTCGAAGCTTATCTCGATGGTCGTTGGTACATCTTCGATCCCACGCGCCTTGCGCCTCCTGCGGGCCTGGTCCGCATTGGGACTGGAAGAGATGCCGCCGACACTGCATTCGCAACGGTGTGGGGCAAAGCGACGTTGGACAACATCAGCGTGCAAGCGTGGGAAGTCACGGGTGAGGAAGGACTGCTGGACGAGGGTGGTGCAGACATCGCGGTCAGTACCGCTTGAACTCGAACACGCCTTTTGACGCTTCATCTCCAACTCTGTGCTGCGGCGGCGCTAGGCCGCAACAAGGCCGACCTCATGATCGGGGAGCAGACCAATTCAACCAAGGCCGCTCACTCTGACTAGATGGAAGTTGGGGCTCAGGTCACCACGTATAAGCCGACCACAGCTGTTTGCGATACGCGATGAGCTGGGGCTGTCAGAAAGGATATCGCCGGAAGAAGAAATCGCGGGGCCCATGGTTGAAAAACTTCAAAACCGAAAGGGCGAAACACCCCATCCAATACGATTGTTACCAATAAGAGCGGCTTTGAGAAATTGTGCGACCAATATGGGGCCGGGCTATCGTTAAGCCCGATCCACAGTCGGTCCGTCCAGGCTGCTTTAGATTTGAAGATCACTAGGTTCGATAGCGATTAATCTTTGAACGCGATCAACCGTCTTGTCGACGAACAACACATCAGGAATTTCAATTGTTCGTTTTTTTGCGCCAGCAGTTGTAAGGCGCAGGTCGCCCGCACCGAGCCCTAAAACGCGGTGACGCATGAAATCCTCGCCATGCTTTTCAAAGAGCATTCCTCGCGCATCAAAACTCTCAGCACTATCGCCGATGAGACTTTCCTGCGTGAGCTGACCCGGACGTATGCGCCAGTAGGTCAAGCGGTCGAACACGAAAAACGACAGGGCCCATATCACAAGCAAGATCGTGGAGCTGACCAGATAGAATCCAGCGTTCATGTGGACCGCGAGTTCGGGGACCAGAGCTGCTAAGTTATCGAGCCAACCTACCCACGCGAGGAAAACCGTTACGAAGCCGACCGAAAGCAATGCAACGACAGAGTAGATTCCCCTTAAACGGGCACTGGTGATGACAAGTGTTAGAAACAGAATTGTTATGTAACTCAGCCCTAACCCAGACCCAGGATAAATCGCGAGCATTGCGTCGTCACTACGGAATGGTCGGCCCGCGGCATAGGTGATCCCAGCACAGATGAAACCAGTCAACCAAACCGGCCACCAGTACATTAAGCCAGAGTGACTATAGATAACGATCTCGGGTAGTTGCTGCTCTGGAGATGGGAGATCATCCGCATTCTTTGCTGACTGTTTCTCAGCCATGTTTGGCATTTGGCGCGGTGGGTTCGTCTCATTCTCGAGCATGTTCGCTGACATGGTGCAACCTCGCTACAAGCCTCTGGTTCATTTTCGATATGAAAAGAAAAGCCCAGCGCAGCAAAAAGGTTCCCTGCCGATGTCGATCCGTGAGGCAGTCACGATAGATTACGGTGAGAGAAATTCCGACACAGGCTGAAGACTATCAACCCGGTCGCAGACAATCTTGATGATTGCGAGGATCGGGACGGCGAGCAGCGCGCCAACCACGCCCCACATCCAACCCCAAAAAATAATCGATAGAAATATTGCAAGGGGGCTCAGCGCGAGGCGTGACCCGAGCATGTAGGGAACAGCAATGTTGGTAACAGCCAACATGATCGTGAGATAAATAGCGACAGGTATTAATGCGATCGCCACATTGCTAAAGCTCAATAGTCCCACAAAGACCAGTATGAGCGAGATCACTGCTGATCCGACAAAGGGCGCAAAACTTAGAACGGTAACGACGACACCCCACAATACGGGGTTTTTCAAACCGATGCTCCAGCAGGCCAGTCCAACGATGAGTCCCATGCCTAGGTTGAGTAGTGTCAGCATCACAAGATAGTAAGACACGTCCTCTTGTATACTGCGGATGATTTCAACAATCCTTTTTTTGTCTTCGAGTGCGGGCATCACCGCGACCGCTTTGCGGAGAAACCCGTCACCTGACGCTAGTAAGAAATACAGCAGCATCACCACAACGCCGATCGACGCCAACGTCTGTGGTGTGCCTGTCAGAAACTGTTCAGCAACACCAGGGCGCTCGACACGAACTTCTAGCGGGCGATCCCCAGTCATTTCTGTCGCGGCTTCGACACGGTCAGTGGCATCCTTAATCTGCTCAATGGGCTCTTTTAACGCGGCCAGTATTTCTTCTATCCGAAAGAAGTTTTGAGGGACCCGTTCGAACCACTCTTGAGCGGAGCCAGATAGTCCGTAAACGACTGAAATCATGACGATAATTGTACCAGACACAACGAGTGCCGCGCTCGCTGGTGCCGGTATAGCGAAGCGTTCACCAGCCTTCACAACCGGGCTGAAAAGCATGCTCAATAAGAGCGCGAGCGTTATGGGTATGAGTATGGCCGAAGCAAAATACACGGCATGCAGACTGAGCAGGAGGAAGATGCCAGTTATCGCAATCGATCGGCGATCGCTGTCGTTGAGAACAATAACGGGCTGATCTGCCTCTGACACACGCGTCTCGTTCTTGGTCAAGGCGTTCAACTTCTCGGGCATTTTGTTCTTTTCCATTCTGCCGATGACCTAAGAGACGACAATCACTAACCATGGAACGGATCGCGTACGTGTGAGTTCCATATTGGCGATCGCATGTAGTCACCACTCCGACCCCACTTGAGGTGCGGAGTTACCGCCGGGGATCCAGTTGCACACTCAAGTTCTATTGAATACGCATGCCGGAGCGTTGATTAACGCAGATGTAGACGCGTTTTCACACGCACTGCGTGAGAGACTTCAGGATGCAGGTCACAGCGTCGACGTGATCGCAACTGAAGCAGCCGATATCGATGCTCGACTTCGTGAAGCAGCGCTAAATGATAGCATTGACCGATTGATTGTCGGGGGCGGAGACGGAACCATTCGATCGGCCGCAGCCAAACTGATGGGCACTGGCAAACCACTCGGCATTATTCCAATGGGTACGCTTAATCGGCTTGCTCGTGATCTGGAAATGCCATTGGTTCCAATGCAAGCAGTAGATGCCTTGTGCCGTGCATCTGTTGCAGACATCGATACGGCTGATGTCAACGGGCATGTTTTTTTGTGCCAATCCCTGATGGGACTGCCGGTGCTCGTCGCAGCGCGACGTCAAAAGTTGAGGGGCAAGCCTTTGATTGCTCGCGGTTGGGGGATGATGCGATTGCTCGTAGATGCGCTCCAGGCAAATCGTAAGAAAACAATATCCGTGAGGGACGAAAACGAGACGCAAAAACTGCGCGCTTTGTCGTTGGCCGTTGTTCTCAACGAGTTCAGTGAAACTGCGAGCTTGATGATGAAGCGCCAGAACCTCAGTGACGGTCAGCTGGTGCTTTACGCTTCCAAGCACAAAAGTGGGTTGCAAACAGCGGGCGCAATGGTCAAAGCGCTGGCGGGACTGTTCAAGGACGACCCCAGTCTTCTTATTGTCGACGGTTCCACTTTCACTGTGAACAGTCGTCGAAAACGGATCACGCTTTCCAACGACGGTGAAATCGAGCGCACATCGTTTCCGCTGCGCTACACAATCCACCCCAAGAGCCTCAAGGTCTTACGTCCCAAACCGCTATGAAGCTGTCACGCATTCAACTTGGCCCTGCATCGGTTGGGGGGGGAACCAACTGCACTCGCAAACTGTTCAATGACTAGATGATGTTCCAGAGCAGGAGTTTGTCGATGGAAGTGTCTACGTCTGCCCTAAATAGCATTGTGAGTGTTCTCAAATCTGGCGCACAGTTTTACGCCGAGGCGGCCAAACAGACCAACGATCCTGGCACGGCAGAAGTGTTTGAGGAACTCGCGCAAACAAGGTTTGCCGCTATAGAAGAAATCGATGAGGCGATACGTGGATTCAACGAAACGCCCGCAGCTGCAGACTGGGTCGACCAAGCACGCGCTATGTACGCCAGCATTAAAGCTATGACGGGAGATACAGAAGCAACATTGGTTGATAGCCTTTATCGACATGAGCAGCATACACTTGCGTCGCTCAAACACGCGCTAGACGACGTAGTCGATCGCGACATACGCTCAATGCTACTCCGTCACTATGAAACGTTTTTCTCAACGCATGCGAAGATGGAAAAGCTCTCCCAACTTGCCTCGCACACACGAGCGCCTGACAAGTTGACGTCCTATTGAGCTTCAAAACCAAGCGAGCAGTACATAGGCTGCAAGTGCCGCAAGTGTGTAGCCCAACCCGACTAGAACACCATCCCTGAATGTTAAGCCGAGGGCGAGCAAACCAACAGCCGTACCCGGTATCGCCACGGCAAACGGAAGGAGTGCAAGTGGGTACATCGACAGTGCGAGAAGTACGCAGATCACCGGGATGAAACGGTTGAGCGGCTTTTGCGTGAGGACAGTGAACCGTTCCCCGACCACCCAATCGACACGTTCTGCCCAGGGACCTGCCCTTTCGACCGAAGTTTTCAAACTCTGCCGAGAAAACTCGAATGATAGAAGGCGGTTGGGCAACCAAACGTGATCGCGCCCAATAAGCATCTGTAGCGCGACAAGCATGATGATCGTTCCCGTCACAATCGACATTCCTGGTATCGCGCCGGTCGGTGCAACCGCAATAATCGCTGGCACTAACAACATGGGACCGAAACTGCGGTGACCGAATGCTTGGACGAGTTCGCCCAGGCTGACCCGCTCACCTTCAGTTTGCGTCACGAGCAACTTGAGTAATGACTGCAAGTCGTCAGGTTGTAACGTCTCAGGATTTCTTTGATCATCCACACTGCCCACTCCATTTCATGCACATTGTGAACATACACGGCACACGAAAAAGTTCCGTGATTTCGTTATTTTTTTATGTGTTTTTTGACGTCTTGGTCTGGAACTCGACCTCCACTCGTACGTTTTCCCTGCGAGCTCCCAAAGGCTCTGAAACACTTAGGAGAACGAAATGAAACGTCTTATTCTTACCAGTATGATGGCTCTTGCAGTTGCTGCGCCAGCTGTGGCAGGAACGACTGACAAGACCGCGGCAGCGACGAACTCTGCGAAATTCGTAACGACCTCGGCTGCTGGAGACATGCGTGCTAGCGCCTGGATGGGTGCCCCTATTCAAAATATGGCTAAAGAAAACATTGGCGACATTAATGATTTCGTCGTTGGCAGCGATGGAAAAATCAAGGCTGTGATCGCTGGTGTCGGTGGCTTTCTCGGTATGGGCGAAAAGAATGTGGCTATTCCCTTTAGCTCAATCGATATGAAAGCTAACGAGAACGACAATCGTATCGTCACGGTCATGCTCTCTAAGTCGGAACTCGAAGCTGCTCCCACGTTCAAAATGACCGGCGAGAAGACGATGGGTGAGCGGATGGATGACGCTAAGAAAAAAGCCGGCGAAGTCTACGACTCCACGAAAAAAAGCGTCGCAGAAACATATGAATCCGCCAAGGAGAGTGTGAGCGAAGGCTACGAAGCGGCAAAAGGTGCCGCGAAAGAAGCCGCTGATGAAACGCATGATGCAGCAACCGGTAAAGAAACGAAAGTCACACAATAAACTGGTTGGTTCGTCTTGTACGCGATGTGAAAGGAGTGATCGCAATGAATTGGGATGTGATTGAAGGCAATTGGAAGCAATTTAAAGGCGAGGCCCAGAAGCAATGGGGCAAACTCACCGATGATGAGTTGGATAAAGCCGCTGGAAATCGGCAGCAGCTCGAAGGGATGATTCAAGAGCGATACGGCGTTGCCCGAGACGAGGCCAAAGAGCAGATTGATCGCTGGATGGCTTCTCGACACTAACAACTGAGTATGCGTGAAAAAGGGCCGAACAACTCGGCCCTTTTTCAACTCCCGTTTTCAAATCACTCGGATGCCATGCGGCTCTATTCAACTCGCTTCTCTGATTGATGCATTTTGTTCGAAGAATAATGCCTGGGAAATAATCGCTCTGAGTTGCTCAGGTTGAAACGGCTTGGTCATTAGAAATGCGGGTTCGGGTTTTTCTCCCGTGAGGAGCCGTTCGGGATAGGCGGTGATGAAAATGACCGGGGCTTCGAACTGCGTCAAGAGCTCATTTACTGTATCAATCCCTGAACTGCCGTCGGCCAATTGGATGTCTGCAAGGACCAATCCAGGTTTTTTATCAGCGCATATCTCAATTGCCTCTGTTTTTGTCCGAGCGATTCCAATGCAGCGATGCCCTAACGAAGTTGCGACATCTTCAATATCGACGGCGATCAGAGGCTCATCTTCAATGATGAGTACGTCCGAGACAACCTGAGCGGCCATTTCAGTTCGCGCCGTCGTCAGCAATTGCTGGAGCTCCTCGTCCGAGACATCGAGTGACGCAGCAGCGTTCTTTGGACTGAAATCCTCGACATACACGAGCAGAAAGGCTTGCCTTGAGCGCGGTGTTAAGATCGACAATCGCCGGTCAACAAGCGAGAGCCTAGGATCGCCCGAGCCACCATCTGCTGCGTTGTTGACCTCGACTGAGTTCCAAATACTCAGAAAGACTTTAAAAAGCGCGGTCCGTGGATTGATATCGCGAGCGAAAATGTCGGCGTCTTCGATGATAGCTTCGATCGCGGCTTGGACATAGGCATCACCGCTCTCTTGGCTCCCGGTTACGGCGCGCGCGTATCTACGAAGGTACGGCACGTGAGGCGTGATAAGAAGTGCGAGAGACATGATTGCATCCTTCGATGGGTAACGGACCAAGTGGTGGGCGCTGATGAACAGCTGACGAAAGTCATAAGTTTTCATAGATCAGAAAAGTTCCAACCGGCGGGAACTTTTTGAACACCCCAGCGTTCTTATAGGTCTCCATGCACGCCATCCGTCGTCGGCGACGCCCAAATAGTGCTAACGGCATGTATCGAGCAGAATGACAACCATGAGCAGATGAGGCTGAAGAAGAACGTGTCGAAACTTAAGACAAACCGGGAAGCAAACGCCCCAAGTGCGCCACCCCTGCCTGATGAAGCCGTTGATGCGGTCAGCAAGAAACTTAAAAGCGACTACGGCAAGTTGCTGAGCGAACCTGTTCCGGACCGCTTTTTGGAGCTCTTAAACCAACTCGACCAAAAACCAGCTGAGTCCGCTCAGGCTCAGTCTACCGACGATCAACTCTCTAAAGGAGAGTAATGCTTTGCCGAGTGAAGACATCAAAACCCAACTGATTGAAGCCATACCCAACATGCGTGCATTTGCCGTCTCTTTGAGCGGTAATGTTGATCGCGCAGACGACCTTGTTCAAGAAACGCTCGTCAAAGCTTGGAACAAGCTCGACACATTTGAAGAAGGCACCAATCTGAAGGCCTGGCTGTTCACGATCCTGCGAAATACCTACTTCTCCGAATTCCGGAAAGTGAAGCGGGAAGTTGCCGATACGGATGGCGAGATTGCTGCGCGGGTTGCCGTCCTGCCACGCCAACAGGGGCACATGGATGTGCAAGACCTCGTCAAAGCGCTCAACCAGTTGCCCGATGATCAACGCGAGGCCCTTATTCTTATCGCGGCGGAAGGTTTCAGCTACGAGCAAGCTGCGGCCATTTCAGCGTGCGCTGTGGGAACCATCAAAAGTCGCGTTAATCGCGCGAGAGCCCGGCTTGCTGAAATGGTTGATCTCGATCCCGACCACGACCTGTCGCCCGATCGCTTGAGTGGCTCAGTCGTTCCGCAGACTGTCATGTAATAGGCGGATGTCGCACGCATTTCGAAGTTGTCGCACGAGTGATCGTGGAACTTTGTCGAAGCCAAGTGGTTATTGATTACAGCATGTCAGCGAAGCGCTCCGTCGTGTGTGCGCCTCTCGTGATGAGCTCAAACAATGACCAGGAGGTGACTTCGTGACAAATTCAACGACCGCCGCGATGAAACAGACAAAATCTCAAAACGACGCCATGAACAACGCACCCAACGTCACCAAATCCGACATTGAAGTGCGCCAAGGCGGTCCATCCCTGATGACGTCCCAAATCCTCATCTGGTCTATGGCTTTGGCGGGGCTCGCCGCCATCGCGCTTGCAATCGCATATTCGTTCTAACCACTGTCGCATTTACAGCGACCCAACGGAGGAGGAGTTGTCACATGACCTCTACCGCAGCCGTACTTCGAATTAAACCCGATCGCGTCGACGTCGACACTGGACTTCCCAAAGACGCACGCGAAAAAATTGCTTCCGATCTCGGGCAGGTCCTTGGTGAAACCTACATGTTGCTTGTGAAAACACATGTTTACCACTGGAACGTCGTCGGCCCACTGTTCCTGTCCCTGCACGAATTGACGGAAGCACAATACAACGACTTATTCAAAGCGTCAGACGAAATCGCTGAACGTATCCGTGCACTGGGGTTTGTAACTCCGTTGAGTTTTGCTGCCATGGCCAAGAAAGCGGATATTGCAGAGGAAAAGACAGCTTCAACAGCTGAGGATATGGTCGAACAGCTTGTGAAAGATCACGAGTCGATCGTTCGATCATTCCGCACAATTGCTGGAAATGCCGAAGAACATGGCGATTACGTTACTCATGATTTGCTCGTGGGTCGGATGGAATTCCACGAAAAGGCGATCTGGATGCTACGCGCAATTGTCGCTTAGTGAAAATTACGCCTTCCTTCGTTCAAGCCCGGCCTCATGGTCGGGCTTTTTTTGTAGCAACCCGTAATATGGCGATCGTGTCGTTTGTTGATTGGATATTGAACCAAAAAAGGCCGTGTCGGATTTGACACGGCCTTTTGTTTTAATGGGTAGAGCGTGTTTTATGCTACGGGAGGACGCCGTCCTGTTACGACACCATATATCAAAGACGCAAGAAACAAGACAAGAAAGACCCAGAAGATAACCTGAGCAATTTCAACAGATACAGCGGCAACTCCACCAAAACCAAGCACTGCTGCAATGAGTGCAACGACAAGAAACGAGATGGCCCAACCAATCATTTTTTTCTCCTTTGCTGTGTTCGATAACTGCTTTGTAAATGCTTGATCCACGATTGAGTTCCATGTCTTTTATCGAATTTCTTTATGACCTCATGCTCGAAAGCTCGAGTTCAAGAACCGACAAGGCAGCAGGAGGCACGGCTGCAGTTGTCGTACCGACCAATGGAACCAGCGCTATCTCGGTGTTCTGGCCGCCCCTCAATACAGGCTGGTCTGCATTGGTTCGCTCGGTTGGTAGGGCGCCAATATACCTACCTTCCAAAGCGCTCAGCGGTAATACTGATTCCGGTCCGTTTACGGACCACGCCACGACCGCCTTAGCCGTCGGCTGAACGACAGACCCAACCCTGGAAATAGAGCCGACAAACCGCGCGTTCCGCCCGTCTAAAGCTTTAAAGCTGCAAGCTGCCTGAATCGAAATGCCGACGTTGCCAACCTCACTCTCTGGCGCGGTAAGTGTGCACGTCAGTGTCCCAACATTTGCAGTGGTAGATTGAGCGATGTGGGGAGCCGCCAAGATACAAGCAACGCCCAGTGTCATGGAGAATGCGGAAGTCCATTTCATTTAATGTCTCACTTCCTTCAAGTTGTCCGACCCTTGGATTGGATCAGATGGATTTCGATCAACGTGCCGATCACGGGCTGGCACAGGTCCCGAGCCGCTTCGTCACCACGACTGTCTCGTTGGTGACAAGGCCGTTTCAGGTGGGCGACAAGCGCGGCTACGCGCGTGAACAGCGTCGAACGACTGAAAACGATCCGACTTGTGGGTTTACTTCCTGTAATCCGCGAATTTGTCCGGTGCCGAATGTCAATCGTATTTCGTAAAACACGCTATTTTGGAATGCTTGGCTGATGGATGGGTTCCATCCCGTGTGATGCAATCACGCTTGTCGCTGTGGGAGGGTGTCAATTGGTGCGAAAGTTCCACCGGCCAAGACGGAGGCTTAGCGTAAGCAGACCACTTGTCGCGAAGAGCAGCCCTGGCCTCGAGAAACACGAGAGATGCACGGGTCAGATAAACGGACGCGGTTCGTGCTCGGTGGGTTCGAAATCCCCTAATTCATAAAGCATTACACAGTCATTGACCGTCAGCTCGCCAGGCGAAAGTGTGACGCTTTTTTGTTGCGCTGATTTTGCGGAGCGTCTTGTTTGTATGGACAGTGGATAGGCCGAACACGGCCGCCAAATGCTCTTGCGTAAGCGGAAAACTTAGGCGTGTGCGTTTTGTCAACCCGGTGCGCTTCGCCCGATCGAACAGATGGGCAAACAAATGTGCCAAACGCACAAACGCAAAGCCTGACACCAGTCAACGCCTCAACGGTATGTTGCATTGCGCCAAACAAAGAAGATTGCATAGCGATTAAATCGCCAGGTAGTGACACATTAAGAATTTGCCGTTCACCCTCCGGTCAATATTTGGCCCGCATCGCCCACCCGTCGAGCACCGTGTACAAGTGCGCGCTATCGTGGCGATCGACCAAGATCGTTGAGCCGGCTTCAGTTGCAAGTTCGCCAGCCCTCAAGCTCTTATTGAACTCAAGTTCATCTTGCGAGAACTCTCGGTACTTCGCGCTCTTGCGAAGTGGGCAAGCATCGCATGTCACGGCCTGTTCGATCACACCACTACCATCCGGCATAGATCATGTTCGAGAATTTGACGCTTCGACTTCTCAAGCAACTCTTACGCCCATCGCAGCGGCCGCCCGGTTATTTTTCGATTTGGAGATTAGGGATTGAGCTTCTTAGAACCGATTGAGAAGAGGTGCGCGTTCGCTGTGTGGAACTTTGCATAGCTTGCGTTCGTTATGCCTGACAAGGCTCGAAGTGAAACCTGGCGCAGCAACGTCAAATCCATTCACCCACAAAGCCAGCACAGGCAAGATCAGATACCGGCCAAAAATGATTGACACCTTCACGATCTCGGTAACCGCAACTGCAGGAATGGTGCTCGGCATTCTCGGACTTGCCAGTTTTGCAATGAATGCAAACGGCGCTCTCCCTGTGGTGTCTTCTGGCTCGATTGGGACGACCATGGTCGGGGTGCTTGCTGGGCTCTACATCGGATTAGTATCATGGTCTCCACTAGCGGTCGGAGACGCGGAAGCCTCTTCAACACTGATGACGATCGCCACTGTTTTATTTGTTGTGGCCACCACCATCTTACTCATTGGGTCAGTGCACGCTCTCTGGCGAGCCAGGGGCTTGCCGACGCTTTCCCTATTTCGACGTGACACCGTTGACCGGCTGAAGACTCAAAACATTGAGTTGCACCGACAGGTCGATGTTGGCACGGAACAACTACATGAGCTGAAGCGTCGATTTCATGTTGCGCTGAAAGACAGTCGGATCACCGTCGCCATGCTCGATACCCATCTGCGGTATGTTTGGCTGCACAATCCGCCGGACGGCTTTGATGTCAGTGAGATGATCGGCAAACGAGATGACGAGATTTATGATGGCTCTGCGGGTCGTGAAGCGCTTCTCGCGAAAAAACAAGTCATCGCCACGGGGCAAGAGATTGAAACCGAAATTGAGATTTCGCCCCGTGAGCCCTCGCAACAAAAAAGATATTTTAACCTGACCATCGAGCCTTATTACGCCAACTCTGGTCAGTTGCATGGCCTCTTAAGCGTCAGCGTTGAAACCACCGAAGAGCGGCAACGCGAGCAGCGGCTTCGTGACACGCTCCTGGAGGTTTCCCATCGGACGAAAAACCAATTGGCTATGCTAGCTGGCCTTGGGCGACAGCTGCAGAAAAAGTACCCAGATGCCAAGCCTTACGCCGACGCTTTGTCCGAGCGCATTAGAGTAATGTCTGCTTGCCAAGATGCGCTCGTTGCCAATGACTGGTCAGCAGTTGATTTAGACGCACTTTTGCTGAACGTCCTTGCACCCTATGCGCCGAATTTCACATCCGCCTGCGCGAGCACGCCGCCCATCGCAATCGTCCCCGGCAGTGTGCAAACCCTCGGTATGGCCATGCTGGAACTCTTCGCCGCCGCGGCCGACCATGATGGCAGGGGTACAAAGCTCTCGCCGAACGTCACGTGGGTCTTAGAAAGTCAACAGCAGACACACAAAACTACGACGCGGCAGTTGGTGATTTCAGTGAACTGGCCCTCCGGCGTCAGCCAAAAAGCCACGCAGGTCGACACCCCAGAATTAGACCGCGTAACAAAGCAGCTCGTCAATTCTGCACTCAGCGGGACAGTGGAATGGCGCGTTACTGACGAGGCGTTTGGCTTCCGATTGACGGTACCGTCGGAACACCTTGTTTAGCCTTTTATCCACCGTTGACGATGGGTTTGTGGTGACTACCCACTGATAGAGATGGGGTTGGGCGCGCTGCGCCAAGCATTTGCATAACCTGCATTCCAGAAAACACATTGGACAGCGCACGTGCTTGGCGGGCTGCTGACTCATCAGGCCACCACCACTAAACTCGTTCCCTTTTCTGAACAATTTTTGGAACCACGTCGCGCACTCCGCGTTTCCTATTTAATCAAGGAGACCAAATATGGAAAATACGAAGGACGCGTTGTTCGATCTTATCGAAGAGATGGGAACGTGCATGTTGGTAACGCATGATGGAAAGATCATTCGGTCACGCCCCATGCATCCCATTGTCGAACGGGCGACTGGACAAGTTCGATTTCTAACGTCAGGCGATGCATCCGTTGACACTGAAATCGATATAGATCCCCGCTGTAATTTGTCTTTTGCCAAGTCGGGCAATCAAAATTACCTGTCCGTTTCAGGCGAGGCTAGGACGTCACGGGATGTTGAAGCAATCAAACGATCCTGGAATGCTGGAGCTGACCTCTATTTCCCTGACGGACCCGAAAAATCAAACGTTGTGTTGATCTTAGTTGATCCGACCCATGCCGAATATTGGGACGGTGATAGCAATACAATAACTAGAGCCTGGGAGATCATGGTCTCCAAACTTCACGGTAAAACGCCCGACCTTGGTGAAAACCACAAAATCACACTCAACCAAGTTTCTCCGGACCAGTAAGAGAAGCAATAAGGAGGTGTGCGCTATGACGCGCGATAATTGGAGCGATATATCTGTAATCTTGGCAGTTGGAATTGCGTTTTCTGGTTTAGCGACGATTGTGTACGCCGCTGGATCTGACCCTCGAACGAAGAAAGAAATTGTTTCTGAAATTGTTCAGGACGCTAAACCAACGGCGGACGGCACAATACATCCCGGCGGTTCCGAACCAAAACCTCGAGAGAATTGGATGTCGCCGTGCCCGCCTGATCGAGTGATCAAGAAGGATGGGACGTGCGCGCCACTTTCAAAAGAGTGATCGCTTTCCCCTCGACTTAACGCAAGCAAACAAAGGAGCATTCAATGGGTATGAGATTTATCAGTTGTGCAGCAATGGCACTCGCTTTGTCTTCAACTGCCTACGCTGGCGATAAGGTTGCAAAGGCCGTTGAACACAAGGGCATTATGACGGAGCGACTTGGTGAACGCGTTCCCACTATGACCAACAACAATGATCCTAAGGCCACCCCTACGTCTGGTGGCCACCAGACTTACACCGATGCGGTCGGTAACGCCGTACCGACCATGACTGCGCCTGAGCCGGGTCGTGCTCAGCCTCAATAAAGATCGTCAGGGTTTTAAAACCGTGAGGCGCTGGCTCAGCCGGCGCCTTTTTTTCCACTTGGCATTGGCGCCACTAAAATTTGGGTTGTATCTCGATGAGCGATTTTCTTTCTAACGTGCGCACGCGTATGGACAAAGCTGCGCAACATATGACAGTGCATTCGGAAGTTTTGCATCGCCTTCGGTACCCGATGGAGACGCTTGCTGTCAGCATCCCACTTCGCCGAGATGACGGATCCCTATTGCAGCTCAAATCGTGGCGCTGTCGTTACAGCGATCTTCTGGGACCAACGAAGGGCGGCATTCGTTACCATCAAGACGTAACGGCCGACGAAGTTGAAGCGCTTGCGTTTTGGATGACCATGAAATGCGCCGTCATGCACCTTCCATTTGGTGGAGCAAAAGGTGGCGTGCAGGTGGACAGTCGAGATCTGAGCAATATGGAGCTTCAACGTCTGAGTCGCGCGTGGGTCGAAGCTTTCATACATTTCATAGGGCCAAACCGAGATATACCGGCGCCGGACATGTACACCAACGGAATGGTGATGTCCTGGATGGCGGACGAGTACGCCAGCTCCATGAATCGACACGAACCTGGCGTCATCACAGGTAAGCCCATCGCCATAGGTGGATCTCATGGGCGCTCAACCGCTACGGGTGACGGGGCCTTTGAGGTTTTAAAGGTTATGCAGGACGATTTGGGCTTGAGTGATGGCCAAAAACGCATGGCCATCCAAGGATTTGGTAACGCGGGCCGCGTCTTCGCAAAAAACGCTGCTAGAGCCGGATATACGCTCGTTGCTGCATCAGATTCCCGTGGCGGCATCCGACGATCCGATGGTCTCGATATCGAAAAGCTGATTGAACATAAAGAAAACGGTAAACCAATTGGCGAATTCGCGGACCAAGACGGTATCGAGAAATTGGAACAGAACGGAGTGCTCGCAGTACCCTGCGATCTGCTAGTTCCCGCGGCATTGGGCAATCAAATTACGGAAGAGAATGCAAACGCGTTGACTGCAAAAGTCGTTTTAGAACTCGCAAATGGTCCTGTCGCACCGGATGCGGACCGCCAGCTACGTGACCGTGAAATCGAGGTCATCCCCGACATTCTCGCAAACGCTGGAGGGGTAACAGTCTCTCACATGGAGTGGGTTCAAAACCGGCTCGGAGAGCAATGGCCAGAACAAGACGTTCATGGTCGCCTCAGCAAATTGATGAAGGACGCTGCGGAAAGGGTGAGGTCGGCACGGAAGGAGAAGGGCGTGGATATGCGTACCGCAGCATATGTTGTCGCCCTATCACGGCTGTGCGAAGCCGCAACGGCCCGAGGCACCTCTGACACCTTCTCACCCAACGCATAAGCCGGAATGAACGGCCACCACCATGCTTTCTGAAGCTCTCGATGTAGCCTCTGCTTCTGCGTTCATGCAGGCTAGCTTTGCTGTCATTGCAATTCTCGGGCTTTGGTTAGGCGCCGAAGCCGCGTCGCGCTTTGCCAGTGCGCTTGCAGTCAAGCTGGGGCTCTCCACTCTAATAATCGGTCTCACGCTCGTCTCTGTTGCGTCAAGCCTGCCGGAAATTTTTGTGAACGTTGCTGCGGCATGGAAGGGCGATGACAACGTGGCAGCGGGCAACGTTGTTGGCTCGTGTTTCGTTCAAATCGCTTTCGTGTTGGGATTGTGCGCAATCATTGCGCGGGAACTCAAGATCGAAAGACATGAGTTGGCGCGAGACGGCACAATGGTTGTTGCTGCCAACGTCGCGATGCTCGCGGTGATCCTGGATGGACGTATCTCAATCATCGAAGGCGTTACGTTGGTCATCGCATATGCTGCTTATATGGCCTGGCTCATCTCCACGGCGATGCAGCAAACGACCGGTGCGCAAAATGCGCCAGCACGAACAAATGATCCGGACACGTCGGTCACCGAATCTGGCTGGTTTTACGCTGTTGCCACATTTGGAAGCGTCTTGCTTGTCTGGGCGATGGCCGATGTTCTTGTGGCCATCGGGAAGTCAGCCGGCGAAGCGGCCGGACTGTCAGATGGTTTGATCGGACTGTGGGTCGGCGTTGGCACAACATTCCCGGAATTGGTGATCTCGGTTGCCGCCATCCTACGGGGCGCTTCTGGCCTATCGCTCGGTAATCTCCTTGGATCCAACGTCACCGATCCTCTCCTATCGCTGGGCATCGGGGTCATCGCAGGTTCGGGTTTGCTCGTGACCGGCTTCATTACAGTCGCCACATTGGTTTGGCTAGCTACCACGTTACTTGCAATCGGTGCCCTTGCTGTATTTGGTCAACTCCGTCGGTCATCGGGCATTGCTCTGATTGCGGCGTATGTCGTCGGCCAGACCTATCTCGTCCAGATCCAAGCCTTGTGACATTGGTTTGTGCCACATGGCGTGATGCGTGTGACACTCTAAAGCGATCCGCGATCGCTTCGCCAGTTTTACGCGAGACGGCCAAACAGTACGAATTGTGAATGGAGCAGCAGACCAAAAGGAAGTGGTTGCAAGTCAAGTGTCTTCGAGCTTACCGGGCCTCGCATTGCCGTCACCCGTTCGCGCCGGCGAGGTTATCCGATGTGGCTGGCCAACTGGATTGCGCTCAGACTTCACGGACTACGCCCAATTCGAGTCGTCCCCAACGAACGCAGAACCGCAAATTGGGCAACGTATGACGGGCTCATTTTTGCGGCAGCTGACGGGGCGAGACACGCCCACCGTGAATGCGCTGCATCGGCAGTCTGTTGACAAAGTTGTAGACGGATTGAGGGTTGCGGCCCGCGTGCGTATGGCGTGGTGCAAACGATCGAGGGGTCGTCGGTCGCATCTGAATTTCTTTTAAGGGTTCAACGGCATCCAGAATTTCTTTTCTACAAGACGACACATCGACGGCTCCTAGAGGTCTTCGCCCAAGCCATTCGCGGAGAAGCGTTCGGTATCATACAGCAATCCATCGCGCCTGCGCATCCGACCGCGATTTGAATGGTGAAACAACCCAATAGGCATCGCAGAAGACGAAATAAAAGCGCACTCTGATAGAGTGCGCTCTATTATTCTTATTGCTTGTCAGCACTTTCAACCAGACTTCTGCTCAGTACTGGGTGACAGGTTTCCTGTTTCAATAGATATTGAGTTGTTATCTTGATAATAGATGAATCCGAGTGCTGCAAGCGCCACTATCAATGCACCGATTAAAAACATTTTCATGGTCTGTCTCCTTTTCTGCTCACTTGATATTGTCTATTCAATCTCCGTCTCAGTGTTACAACTTAAAACAGATGCAAAGGTTCCCGCTTTCAGATGCCTAAGCACTCTACGCGGAGTTGTTTTTACAAAAATCCAGGACTAATTCTGAAAATTTTCTGGAACCCCGTTTGATTTCAAACGTTTTCTCGGTATCTGCAATCTATCGATAAAGGTTCTTATGATGTCCGACACAACTCATGCACTGAATGACACCGTCAGCCTGTTGAGAGCTGGGGAAACTTTTTACCGCGATGCAGCCGAGCGCGTTGATCACCGCGGCCTCAAGGAACTATTTTCCGAAATGGCGGCTATTCGCAATGCAGCAGCCACGGAAATGTCGCAAAAGGTCGAAGCACTCGGCGGTGACACCTCGTCAGCAAGCTGGACAGAGCAGGCCCGTCAATTTTATGCCAACGCCGAAGCGATGTTTGGTGGTGAGACCGAGGCGCTGATCAATTACCTCGAAGAGCATGAAGATCGCACACTTGAGCAAGTCCGGGACGGATTAGCTAAAGCGGAAGATCACGATGCTATCGCCATCTTCATGCGCCATCTTCCAATCTTCCAGCAGACCCACGATCGGATGAAAGCCGTCAAAGACGCTCAAGCGGCCTAATCGGATGTCCGTCAACCCCATCCGTCGTGCGTGAACAGCGCGGCGACGGATGGGTATATGCCTGTAGCGATCGTTCACTGCGGCCGCGGCACTGCATGTGCGTGAAACTAGCCTTGCAAACACATGTCTCTCAAACCAAAGATCTGTAAAACTCTTGTGCCGCGTCGCGCAACTGTCCCCCGTTCTTATCAGTCATGTCTTGCATGGAACCCGACGGCGCGTCACCTAACTGGTCTCGCGTGAACGGCACCATGTATGACCCATTTTCTTCATCCCTTTCAAGCGTTCGCCAAGGGACCGGGTAATAGTTGTCGTTGGCGACAATCGCCGCACCGAAACTCACAACTGCGAACAACAACTCTTCAGATTGATCATCAATAATGAGTTCTTGCACATTGCCGATGGATTCGCCCGTTGGGCTCGAGATACCGGCTCCAATGATCGTGGAAGCGCGAATGCTTGATACTTGTTTATTGGCCGATGGCATTGGGAAAGGTCCTTGGATTATGGGTCAAGCGAAGGCTGACAGATGTCCAGCCCCTTGTGCGATAACGGTCGACCCAACCGGGGGTTCCATTTTCACCTCTCCGCTCCAAGTTGCCTGGCTTCACTCCGTTCGCGCATTTTACAACACCAGCGGCCCCACAAAAAAATTAATAAACTGACGGAACCCTCGTCGGTCATGGGTGTTGTAATAGCAAGCGCGGTCCAATCCTCCCCGTCCC
>JBCBRD010000009.1:0-30941 GCA_039819885.1 Pseudomonadota bacterium | reverse complement strand
AAAAAGCTTGGTCGGCTCCTCGGACTGATAGTCTGGAAGACCGATCGTCATGCCAGTCTGCCCGCCAACTGGTTCGGCGGTGTACGTTCCCAGCCAGCGATCCCAAATGGATAGGGCGAACCCATAGTTTGAGTCATGCTCGCGCCGCTTAATGGAATGGTGAATCCGGTGCATGTCCGGGGTTACGATCACTTGTCGTAAAATGCCATCTAACCGTTGCGGCAGCCGGATATTTGCATGGTTGAACATTGCTGATGCATTCAACAGCACCTCAAACAACACAACGGCAATCGCAGCAGGGCCGAGTGCCAATACGCACACGATTTTCCACAGCATGGAGAGGGCGATTTCAATTGGATGAAAGCGGATGGCGGTGGACACGTCGATGTCGACGTCGGCATGGTGCATTTGATGGAGGCGCCAAAGTACCGGGATTTTGTGTGATGCAACGTGCTGCACCCAAATTGCGAAGTCCAGAATGAGGATCGCCAGTAAGACCTCTACCCACACCGGCCAGCTCGTCAAATTAAACAGACCCCAGCCAGCGCTTTCGGCCCAGATGGCGGTTGCGACCGCGGCCAAGGGGATCGCCAACGCACCCAATGCGCGCACGAAAGCGGTGTCTATGCCGACGATCAGGAAATTGGTGGCCCAACGCTTGAGCTTTGGTGCGGACAACTTGCGCCTTGGCAAGATGAACTCAAGTGACGCCATGAGCACGAGCACACTGGCGAATATGGAAAAGCGTAAGACGCCTTCGCTCACTCCACTGAAAATTTCCACTGGCTTTCGTCCTGCGGTAGTTGGCTATCGTGCAAATATAGCAAATTCCGATGCTTTTGCGGGGTGCGCACGCAAAGTTGTTTATCTGTGCGACACTGCGCGCAATGCTGTTTCTTAGCCGAGGTGCCCACGGTGTTTCTTCTGTCCTGTGGTCCAAATTCACCCACGCCTGACGGGTTGCAGGGTCATGGCGCACCGCATCTTTTGTTGACCCATGGGGCGAGCCAGCCGGTGACAAGCCCGTTCTTCGACGCCATCACTGCTGCGATTGCGGAGCGCGGCATCGCCGTCCACCGGTTCGAGTTTGCGTATATGGCTCAACGCCGTGAAGGGGGTTCACGTCGTCCTCCACCACGGATCGCGACACTGTTGCCGGAGTTTGTGGATGCTGTCGAAGCTGTCAGCCGGATCTCCGAAGCAAGTGGCGGTGCTCTATTCATAGGTGGAAAGTCCATGGGTGGGCGAATATCCAGCTTGTTGGCAGAAGACCTGTTTCAGCAGTGCAAGATTCGCGGTTGGGCCGGGATCAGCTATCCGTTTCATCCGGTCAAAAAACCAGAAAAGCTTCGGACGGCGCATCTCTTGGACCTGCGTTGCCCAAGTCTGATCGTCCAAGGTGAACGCGACCCATTCGGTACGCCAGAAGAGGTCTCAACCTATGGGCTGAGTTCCCAAATTGCGTTGACATGGATGCCCGATGGCGATCATGACCTGAAACCGCGCAAGAGGAGTGGCGTGACCTGGGACACTAATCTGACTGCTGCGGGAGATGCCATTGCTGATTTCATTTGGTCTCGGCTCCGACAATCCTAGTGCGGTTTTCCGGCTATTCAGACGGCATGCAACAGCTCCTGTTAGCTACGCTTTTTGATGACGAGCACGGGCGCCGCGCTCAAGGGCTGCGCAGGTCAGCTTGTCCAGTTTCAGTCGCTCGGCCAGCAATTCAAGAAAACGAATTTCTTCAGCCTTTACGCTCAAGTCCGTTGCCGCAATCTCGGCTGACAAAGCGTAGGCTGTTTCATGCAAGCGCGGCGGCAGGCCTTCGCGGATGCGTTCTAAAACAATCTCCAGGCCATCTGGCTTTGAAAGCTCGGCGCCGCAAACCTGACTGTCTTCTACGAGGTCGTCTTCATTGTATTTGGCGAACGCAGGCAAGTCCTTCACGGAGGACCCAATGCGTTTCAACTCGTTGTCGGAGATATTCCGATCGACGGCTGCGATCGTAATCATGGCGTAAATGAGGGCCTGTTCAGGACTTAGTGGCTGCTTCATGCGTGTGGACGCTCCTTTGGCTGAACCTTACATAACGCGCGGCACCGCCGTATCAAGCCATAGCTATCAACGTCGTATCCAAACGGTTTTGTTGTTCACCCGACGTGTCAGATTGATTTGGCCCTGTTCGATGGCTCTAGTGGCGCACTGAAGGATGTTTGTCGTTTGGAAGCTAGTCTGCGTGATTGACGTGGCTTGACGGCTTTTGCATTACGTAGAGCGTGTTGCACCGTCACCCGACGATGGCCGCTCCTTTGACCCTCAAACTTGAGAACCGATATCCCATGACAACCACCAGCGAACCGCAAGCCGTTGAGGCCCTCGCTTCCGCAAAGGCTTGGCCGTTTGAAGAGGCACGCCGGCTGATCAAACGCCTTGAAAGGTTGCCCGGTGGTCTTGAAAAAACCGTCATCTTTGAAACGGGGTATGGGCCGTCGGGTCTACCGCATATCGGGACATTCGGTGAAGTTGCTCGCACGTCCATGGTCCGTCATGCGTTCGAAGTTTTGACGGATGGAAAACATCAAACCCGGATGATTTGCTTTTCCGACGACATGGATGGCTTACGCAAAGTGCCAACCAACGTTCCCAATCAGGAGATGCTGGCGAAGTATTTGGAGATGCCACTTTCTCGCGTGCCAGATCCGTTTGGGGATGAGCACCCAAGTTTTGCTGCTCACAACAATGCCCGGTTGCGCGCCTTCCTCGACCAATTTGGTTTCTCGTACGAATTCTTTTCGGCGACGGAAAGCTACACAACCGGTGTTCTCGACGACACGCTGATGAAGATGCTCGATGTCTACGACAAGGTGATGGACATCATCTTGCCGACACTTGGCGCGGAACGCCGTGCGACCTACTCGCCTTTTTTGCCCGTGTGTCCGCGCACCGGCAAAGTCCTGCAAGTGCCAATGGTCGAGCGCAATCCTGCACAAGGCACAGTTGTCTACGTCGATCCTGAGACCGGTGAAAAAGTCGAGACCAAGGTCACCGGTGGCGCAGTGAAATGCCAGTGGAAGGCTGACTGGGCACTACGATGGACCGCCCTTGGTGTCGATTATGAAATGGCCGGGAAGGATCTCATTGAGTCCGTCAACCTCTCGTCACGCATCTGCAAGGCGCTTGGCGGCACGCCGCCGGAGGGGTTCAACTACGAATTGTTCCTCGATGACAAAGGCGAGAAGATTTCAAAGTCAAAGGGCAATGGCCTGACGATTGAAGACTGGCTGACTTTTGCAAGTCCTGAAAGCCTTTCGTTGTTCATGTTTTCAAAGCCGAAAAGCGCAAAGCGCTTGTATTTCGATGTGATCCCGCGCGCAGTAGATGATTATGCGACACACGTGGCGAACTATCGTGGGCAGGAGCCGAAGCAGCAGTTCGAAAACCCGGCCTGGCACATTCATCGGGGCACTCCGCCAGATCTGAAGCTGCCAGTGACGTTCGCACTTCTTTTGAACCTGGTTTCGGCTTCCAACGCACATGACAAACAAGTTCTTTGGGGGTTCATCAATCGTCTTGCGCCTGATGCGACACCAGAGAATACACCGCTGCTGGATGACATGGTGGGGTACGCCGTTCGGTACTATGAGCAGTTCGTTGCTCCAACCAAGTCATTCCGACTGCCTACGGATAATGAACGCAAGGCTCTAGAGGCTCTTGATGCAGCACTTGCCGATGCGGATGCGAGTGCTGAGCCGGAAGACCTTCAGGCGCTCGTCTATGCTGCTGGTAAGGAAAACGGTTTTGCTGACAGCTTGCGAGATTGGTTCAAAGCCATTTACGAGGTGCTGCTTGGCGCCAGCCAGGGGCCACGTTTTGGTTCGTTCATCGCGCTTTACGGCGTTGAAGAGACAAGGGCTCTGATCGCGAAGGGGCTGGCTGGCGATCTTGCGACGGCAAGTGGTGATGCTGCAGCTTAGCTTACGCGTTATGTTGCTAGTGTCGCGCCACGCCGTTTGGCTCGTATTCGAGGGGGATAATCCCGTCGCGGCCGGTTGATGGCCTGCGGGCCGACCGGTTTTACCTTGGCACGATGCTTCAATTTCGTACCGCTTGTCAGGGTCTTTTCTGTAGTTGTTCCCTGACGGGCTTCGCCTGATTGTTCGGTGCCGCCGCCAACACGTGAGGAATCCCAAGGTGTGCCGCTCAGCGACCAAAGCTGGTTGATCGCCGCAACGATCTTGTGCTGGCGAGCGAGTATGGCTGCGGTGTCCCAACGGGTGGCATCTCGAAGATCATCTCCGAAGGGCAACAGCACTTTGGCGTGGCGCAGGAGACGCTTTTTTTCTTCCCAGGTTCGATTGCCGAGTTTGGAGTTGAGGCGCTGACCGGTGAGGAACAGATTGCCGATGTTGCCGCGCATCTTTTTGGCTTGCTCGTCACCGCCAGCCATTTTTCTCCAATTGTCGGTCACCTTCTCGGGCAGCACATGTTCGATGTTGTAGCTCGCGCTCAAGTATTGCGCGGCCGTCTCGACATCGAGACCTTCCTTTTCGCAAGAAACCCGCAGGAGGATGAGCTTGGCGACAGATCCATCGAGTGCGGTGACCAGATTGTTTTCCACTTGTTTTAAGTTAGGGACTTGGAAGGCATTTTTGAAATTGAGAGAAGCGCCTTCGGTCTGGATGCAATGGGTCAGTTTCGCGATTTGCTTGGAGATGTTCGGCTTTTTGCGCTTGCCATGCAGGACGAGGAGAATGTGAAGAAAGCGATCGTAGTTGCGGGCGAACGCACGCTTCAAGCCCGTATCGTTGCCCGCCTTTGCAAAGAAGAGCAATACAGGTGCTTTCCAACCATCCTGCGCTTCTGCTGTGTTCGCTGAAATGGTCGCACCTGCTAGCTCGAGAAGTGCCAACGTGCGGATGAAGCTTGCATCTAGTTGATGGACGGCACCGTCATCGGTGATTGTCTGTCTGAGCGTCACCTCCGCCAGAGCACGGCTTGTCGGCTCAAACACTTCGGCCATAAACCGCTCAGACCCCATGGTCTGGGCCAAAGTTAAAATTCGATCTTCCGTGCGTCGGCCGGACTTGGGCGCATATCCATCGCGAATGTAGCTGAACAAGTCTTTGCGGCGCGCATCGCCTGCGTCAAACGCTGCACCAAGAAGCCGCTTGCGGTGATCCCATAACTTGACCAACCCTGCGCGCTGAGGTTCGGGCACATCACGCAGAATATCTGACTTGAGGCGCTCGCTTTCCAATAAAGGACGGCCGCGCTTGTTCAGTCGAGAAAAGACATCCCATCCCGTCTCGCGATTGGCCGTGATCACTATGGACATGAGACAGCGCTCACGCAGAAATTCTGCCAACGCCAATCGCTCTGACATCGACAATGCTAAGACGGCCTTTGCAATCTGTCGACGTGCCTGTTTCAGACGCCGCAATGGCGCATCATCGTCGCGAAAGTCTGCGCTGTCGTCTTCTGCTTTGCTTGTTGCGCCGATCGACTGGACGTTCTCCATAAAGTAAGCGCCTTCCGGACCTCGACCAACATCCAGAATCGGCGTTGCGGGTGTCGCGGAGGTGATATGCGCTGTAAGTTGAGCCGTTGGGGCAGCCACCATTCCATGGAGCTGCTGCCGCACGTCTGCATCGTCAATACGATCTCTCAGACAACACATGAGGATAGTGAGCGTTGTCAGGCGCTGTTGACCGTCGACGACATCGGCTGGCGAACCGGGTTTTGGGCGCACTGGTGGATCGACTTCGGAAACAGGTTCTTGAATGTGACCTGTTGCATCTTCATCGTCGCGCAACAATACAATCTGACCGAGGAAATAGAATGAGGACCATTGCTGCGGGTTCCGGGCACTTGGCGGGACAGCTGGGCTCAAGCCAAAATCACGCAAGAGGTCTGAGATTTCAGTCTCAGTCCATGCAAAGTCGCGTTGGAATTCTGGGATGTTGAACAGATTGTCTCCGAAGAAAACGTTCTTCAGAGGCTGTCCTCCGCGAAAGTGATCCGGCATGGCCTATTGCTTTGTCTTGTCCCCGTCCCGTCAATAGGCTCACATTAGAGAGTAATCTGAAAATGTCGAACCGTCAGTTGGTTAGGGCGTAGCTCTCATGTTTTTTGGATTATGCCGAGGTGGCCTGCGTTGTGGTAGGTGTGGCGACATTCATCGATGGCGCACTGTCGGCGTGAGCCAAGCGCGGGTTTTGTGTCAGACCGGGCAGCTCCAGCCGCCACAGTTCGGTGAGCATTGATAAGAGACGTTGTTCACGGGTTGCTATGGTTGCAGCGTCCCAATTGCCGGAGCTGATCGCATCGCGCGTAATTGTCAGCACCTCGCGATCTTTTTCAGGCTGGTTGTAGATTGTGCGCTTGGTACTGAACTCTTCATTTCTCGCGCGGCTATTTTGGGATGGCGTGACCAGTACGAGATTGCCCAAGCTCGTTGTGCAAGCCTGGCGCTGCTCTGCGTTTGGAAAAACGTTGCGCCAGTCGCTCGTGCTCTTGGGGCGTTGCGGTAGGACGTGTTCGACAGAGAATTCAACACTGGGAAGTTTGACGACTGTCCCTGCCATCTCATCGTTTAACCGCATGAGGACAAGCTTGCAGGCTTGTGGGTTGCGACCATACAGATCTCTCAGGTGGTGGGCGATCAATCTGGTTTCTTCTTTGGAGATGCCAAAGACGGGATGCGGGTCAGCCCTAAAGCCGTCATCCGATTGAAGTGCGGTGCAGACTTTCGCCATCCGTGTCTGGCGACGTCCAGCCCCCAGACACATCAAACGCAGCATATGGGCGAAACGGTCGATTTCCAACAAAGTTCGGTGGCAGACGTCTGGTTCGTCCTCTGCCTGTATGACCGCCAGCATGGCTGCCGGGATCCAATCCTCTCCGTTTAGGCGTCGCATCTTCAGCAACAGTGTTTTCGTCTCTTCGCCCAGTGAGTTCGAGGCCTGGTCACTCGATAGGATCAGACGGTAGGCCTTCGCAAGTGGTAACAACGCCTGGCGAACAAAGGGCTCAGCACCGCCCAATTGTTCGATCAGGTCCCGGATTGCTTTGATGATCTGTGGGCGTTTGATGCCATAGGCCGTCCGGATGTGAGAGAAAAGATCTTCGAAGCGCGGACCGAGTTCACGTTCTGTTTGATCCCACAGGTCTTGTATCTCACTGGCGCGTGCTTTGGGAGCGGCGCGCAGCACTTCGGCCTTGAGGATTTGGTTGCGTTGTAGCTTCAGGCCGGTGTCGTTGATGACCGAGAAAAGCTTGTGCGCCTTGTCGAGATCTTCCGTCACAATCGCTACGACGTGGCAACGCGTTTTGATGTATTCGACTAGCTGCCGGCGTTCGTGTGGTTCGAGTTTGCCGACAACGTCTGTCAGAAGAGCTTTTGCGTCACTGAGCGTGCGATGTGGTTGCCCCAGCGCGTTGTTTGGTACGGGTGTGATCTGGGTGCCGTGCATGTTTTGGATATGCGTCGCGAAGAACAACTGGTCGTTTTCTCGGAGTTCAAGGCGCGGGATCATCTCCCGTTTCTGAACCTCGACCCGTGAGGCAGCCGGGTTAAGCGGTGCGAACAGCAAGTCATCCAGCGCAACCCGATGGGCCTGATCGGTTTCGGCGTCTCGAAGAACGGCCAACAGGATCGTAAGGGTGACCAGACGCTGTTGACCATCAACGATATCCAGTCGCGGTGGCGCCCCCCCTGTGACCACTGCTTGCTCCACACCATTAGCTGCGCGTTGGCTCTCGCGGAGAAAAATCAGGTTGCCCAGAAAGTAGTCGGCTTCCGAGGCACTCGGCTCGTCGAGCCCGGCGGCGGCGGACACATCCTCGAAGAGTTGTGAAATCTGCTTGCTGCTCCAAGCGTAGGGCCGTTGGTAGGCTGGGATAGCGTACGTTCTGGAGGCGGACAACACTTCGGAGACTGTGAGTGACGTGGTTTCAAGCCGATTGAACATAACTGCCTTCATGTTCTGATGGAACGCAGATCACAGGAAGACTTCATGACCAGCGCAACTGATTGTGTGGGCCGCATCCGGCCAGATTTTGGGGTACCAACTGATCTACGGTCATACCGTCTTGGTCGCTGGCTCTTGCCAGTCCAAGTCCCTATAACCTTGATGCTGGGCGCACAGGAGCGCCAGTTATCCAAATCAGTATGGTGGTCGAAAACCAGTATGGACGAACTATACATTAGGGTTATCGTCAAAGTGATGCCAAAGCCCGAATGGACGCGAGCATTAGCCTTGGGAACTTACGCAGGTTCTCCTGACGATGCACGCGATGGTTTTATTCATCTTTCCACGCCGCAACAACTAAGCGGCACTTTAGAAAAGTATTACAAAGGCCAAAGCGACCTTGTCGCGATTGCATATTCGCCAGATGAATTAGGCGACGGTTTGAAATGGGAAATCTCTCGTGGAGGTGAGCGCTTTCCTCATTTGTACGGAATGCTCCCCGCGAACGCCTCATTGCCTGTTTTCGACGTCTTCACCGGCGATGACGGTATTCCGCTCGTCCCGACCGAGCTGCTGCAACGGACGACGACCCAACAGGACGCTCAAGCATGATCGGCGGACTTGTTGAGCTCACGCGGCCGATGCTCCGTGCGCTGCCACCTGAAGAGGCCCATGACCTCACGATCAGGTTGCTCGAACTTGGGCTCTATCCGCGTGATTTGTCCCTCGATGATCCGATCCTGTCACAGACGATCTGTGGGCTTCACGTACCAAATCCCGTTGGTATCGCGGCTGGTTTTGATAAAGACGCGCGTGTTCCAGATGCCGTCCTCGGACTAGGCTGTGGGTTTGCAGAAGTTGGAACGATCACGCCGCTGCCCCAGTCAGGCAATCCAACACCTCGAGTGTTTCGCATCAAAGAACGAAACGCCATCATCAATCGGCTCGGCTTTAACAATGGCGGGCATGCAACCGCTCGCATGAGGCTAGAAAAGCGTAGCGCGTCCCGTGTTGGTGTCGTCGGTGTGAACATCGGTGCCAACAAGGACAGCGACGACCGGGCAGCAGACTACGCTCAAGGCATCGAGACGTTCTATGACGTAGCCAGTTACTTCACCGTCAATATCTCATCACCCAATACACCTGGCTTGCGAGACCTGCAGGCGCCTGAGGCATTAAGCAGGCTTCTTGCAAACGTCATGGCGGCTCGCACGGCCTATAGCGATAAGCGTGGCGGGCTGGAACACACCCGGCCGATCATTGTCAAACTGGCCCCGGATATTGCCGAAGATGACCTGCAGCCCATCCTGGATGTGTTGAAAGCGCATAGGGTTGATGGGATTGCGATTTCGAACACGACGCTGACACGCCCTGGCCTGACCGGCGCCATTGCGCGCCAAGGGGGCGGATTATCGGGACGTCCGCTATTTCACCGCTCGACCGTTATGCTCGCGCGGGTCTACCGGCTGACGCAAGGCAAGATCCCGCTCATTGGTATTGGCGGCATAGATAGTGCAAACACTGCGGTGGAAAAAATCAAAGCCGGTGCATCGCTCATTCAGCTTTACACAGGTCTCGTCTACGAAGGGCCCGGGCTGATCGGGCGGATCAAATCTCGATTGTCGGAAGCTGCCAAGTCGGCAGGTACTCTCGAAAAACTGAGGGGTTCGGAGATGGACTTATGGGCCGACAAGACACTTGATGCAGACGTTTAGTATTGTTTCGCGTCGATACTGCGCCGATGAGATTTGGGAACTTTTGGCGCCCAGGTTGGTCTGGATGGTACAGGTCGCTTGACGCGGATGAAGGGCTGGAACATCACAGTTTTCGGTTTTTCTGCAAAAAATTGGTTCAATGGTCGAACTTTCGCCAATCCAGGCCGTTTTCTGACCCATACACAGTGACGTTGTTCACTTGTGAAATTCGTTGGAGCCATCCGCATATGACCCTCAAAGCGCCGTTCTGCCTTTCTTTGCTACTGCTGCCGGTGGTGACGTTTTCACTTGTTTCGGTTCTTGGTGCGGATCAGGCGCATGCGAAGAAACGCCTGACGTGCTCTTTCATCGCCAAGCAGTGCAAGAAAGAGTGCACCAAGGAGGTCAATGAGGGTTTTTGCGCCTCCTACTGCGGTGATGAAAGAGCTGCATGTCTGAAGACTGGCCGCTGGGAAGGCATGGTTCGCAAATTCGACAAGGTGATCAGACGATAGCCTGTCCGCGGGCCGTTTATCTGACTGTCCCAGCCAAGCCACTGATAACATTCCCAGTTTCAACGAAAGCTACGAAAAGCGTTTGGCTATTACCGCTGGCAAACAGACTGCAAGCAAAACCGCGCGGGCGATGTAAGATATCAGCAGTGCTGTCCATAGGCCGTGGTTTCCAAACCAAGCGCTAAAGGTCCACCATGCGGCCAGGAACGCGATAAGGCTTAGAATCATCATGTTGCGCATGGCTCGCGTTGCCGTGGCGCCGATGAAAATACCATCAAGCTGAAAACACCAGATGCCCAACACCGGTGTCAACGCCGCCCAGGGCAGAAACGTTGCAGCTGTTTCTCGAACAGCCGTGTCGGTTGTCATGAATGCAATGATCGATGGTCCAGCGATGAAAAGCGCCAAGGTCAAAAAAAGCGATGTTGCGACGGCCCAAGCCGTTGAAATTTTACTGGCTTGGATGAATCTCGATTTGTCACGGGCGCCTACGGATTGGCCCACGAGTGTTTCTGCAGCATACGCATACCCGTCCAAAAAGTAGACCGTGACGGACGTGATCGCGAGCAATATAGCGTTTGCTGCCAACGTCAGTTCATCGGCCCGCGCAGCGCTTGCCGTCATGATGAAGAAGATGGTCAGGAGGCAGAGGGTCCGAACCATGATGTCCGCGTTGACGGACAACACGTTGGCGATTTTTTCAGGATTCAGAATGTGTGCTGTCTGCCATTCGAATTCGGTGGCTGACACCTGCTGCCACGCGATGGCTGATCCAACGGCGAGGGCGATGACTTCGGCTATAACGACGGCTCCGGCGACACCTGGCACGCCCCACTCCAGCACCAGGACAAATACAATCGACAACACCAGATTGATGCCATTCAATAACAACTGGAGCGCGAACGCTATGTCTGCACGTGCCTGACCGATGTACCACCCTAAGAGGGCGTAATTCATGAGCGCGGCTGGTGCTGCCCAAATGCGAACTGTGAAGTAGGTTTTGGCTTCGGCTGTCACAGCGTCACTTGCCGAGACAAGAGCGAACGCAGCATTGGCCAGCGGCCATTGTAGAACAATGAGCCCGGCTCCTGCCACCAAGGCGATCAGCAGTGGGCGAAAGAGGTTGGCGGCAACCTCGGCATTGTTCCCAGCGCCGACGGCCTGGGCTGTTAAACCGGTGGTGCCCATCCGCAAAAAACCGAATGCCCAAAACAGAAGTGAGAAAACATTTGCAGAGACAGCGACCGCGCCAATGAGATGAGCCTCACCCATTTGACCGATAACAGTTGTATCGACGAAGCCGATGAGAGGTGTTGTCGCATTGGACAACGTGATCGGCAGTGCGATGGCAAGGACGTGGCGGCTGTCGACAGCTGGACTTACCGATCCGTTAGGGCTCACGAGCGGTGATCGTCTTTTGAGGATGATCCACTCGCTCCACCGAAAAGGCGGCTGATCAGCCAGATCGGCACGACTATCATCGCACCCAGCAATACATAGCCGAAGACCCACTCAACAGCGCCAAAGCCCATTTCGTAAAGCCGTCCAGCCAGGATATTCAACTGGTAGAACAGGTTTTGCGGGGTAATGCCCATTGCCGACAGCACTACGCCCACGACCAGGGACAGAATGATCAGACGGATCAAGACGCCTAAGGGATTACCGCCGAAAATTTGCCTGGTGTCCATCGTGCCTACTGTCCTTGTTTGTGCCATCTTACGCGGCAGTCGGGTCGTCTCACTTGAGCGCCGCATCCGCGTGACTAGGTGAAAGCGTATACCCTAAGGTGGGCGAAATTGGATAGCCGTGAACGGGTTGGTTCCAGATACGGCACCTGGGTAAGGCTGCGAAACTCGACGGCGAATTGGTAACGGCGATTTGGCATTGCAAGCAAAACCACCCATACGTGCTGTTGCTAAGAAGGCTCCCGCCAAAACGGGCGATACGGCGCCGGCAGGTAAACCTGTCGAAAAACGCCGTCAAAGAAAACCCAAAGCAAAGGTTGATTGCGTTGCAGCCAACAAGGCTTCGCCCAGCGTTTCGCCTCGGCGCAAGACCCGCGGGGAGAAGACATCCCAACCTGAGACACGGCACACGTTATTACCTGAGCAGTTCGATGACTGGTTTAAGTCACGCGGATGGACGGCTCGTCCTCATCAGCTTGCATTGTTGGAAAAGGCTGCGGCTGGGCAATCCGCCCTGCTGATCGCGCCTACGGGGGCTGGTAAGACGCTTGCAGGATTTTTACCCAGTCTGATTGAGCTAAGCGCGCAGCGTGCTGGAGCGGGTGCCACTGCAAGCAAGCCCGGTGAGGCGCCACGCGGTGCGGGTCTTCACACCCTCTACATTTCACCGCTTAAAGCGTTGGCCGTTGATGTGGCACGCAATCTGGAACGACCAATTGCGGATATGGGCCTGCCGATCAAAGCCGAAACCCGTACGGGCGATACGAATGCGGCCAAGCGGACGCGCCAGCGCACCAAGCCGCCCCACATTCTTCTAACCACGCCAGAGCAGGTTGCGTTGCTCCTGGCGCACCCAGACGCACCGTTTCTATTCGGTGATCTAAAGACCATCATTTTGGACGAGCTTCATGCGATTTCAGGGTCCAAACGCGGTGACCTTCTCGCGCTTGATATCGCGCGGCTTCGTAAGCTTGCTCCGGGACTGAAGACGATCGGTTTGTCGGCAACGGTTGCACGCCCAGGCGAATTGCGTGGTTTTCTTGAGGCGCAGGACGATCCGGAAACGGCTATTCGCTTGGCGGATGTCGTGTTTGCCGAAGGTGGTGCCAAGCCGGACCTTAACATTCTTGAACTTGATGACCCGGTGCCCTGGTCTGGGCACTCGGCACGCTATGCCATGCCGTCCGTCTACGAGGCGATTAAGGCGCACAAACTCTCACTGGTTTTCGTCAATACCCGGATGCAGGCGGAACTCTCGTTTCAAGAGTTGTGGCGGCTGAATGAGGACGGTTTGCGGATCGCGCTTCACCATGGGTCGCTGGATGCTGGACAGCGTCGGAAGGTCGAAGCTGCGATGGCGGCTGGGACTTTGGATGCGGTTGTTGCCACCTCAACGCTTGATCTGGGAATTGACTGGGGCGACGTCGATCTGGTCGTCAACGTCGGTGCGCCTAAAGGGGCTTCCCGCTTGGCCCAGCGCATCGGACGTGCGAACCACCGGATGGATGAAGCCTCGCAAGCCATCCTTGTTCCATCGAACCGATTTGAAGTTCTTGAGTGCCGGGCCGCGTTGGATGCTGCGCGCGAGGGTGTTCAAGATGTGGCTCTCTCGCGGTCCGGGGCGCTTGATGTTTTGGCCCAGCACATTCTTGGCATGGCCTGCCAGGCACCGTTTAACGCAGATGAACTATTTGATGAAGTCCGCACAGCTCTTCCATACGCCACCCTGACCCGGGACTTTTTCGACCGCGCAATCGCATTCGTTTCAACGGGTGGCTATGCGCTGAAAGCTTATGAGCGTTACGCGAAACTACGCCCCACGGGTGATGGAACGCTCCGCATCTCCAACAAGCAAGTTGCGCAGGCCTACCGGATGAATGTTGGAACGATTGTTGAGAGCCCGTTGATCAAGGTGCGCTTGACACGTGCTGGCAAGCTTCCGCCTGGGGCAACGGGAGAGGCTAAAAACGGATACCGTGGAAATGGTATCGTGAAGCTGGCAGGGCCGCGTCGGGAACCAACAACGCAGCGTGCGCTTGCGGGCGGTCGGGTTCTTGGTGAAGTGGATGAATACTTTGTCGAGCAGCTCACGCCGGGCTCAACATTCGTTTTTGCTGGAGAGGTTTTGCGGTTTGAGGGGATGCGTGAAACGGAAGCTTTTGTCTCGCGCGCAACCGCCAGAGAACCAATGATCCCGAGTTACCCCGGTGGAAAGTTCCCGCTCTCAACACATCTTGCTGAGCGTGTGCGCGGAATGTTGGCGGATGAACAATCATGGTCCGGGCTGCCTGAACCAGTGATCGAGTGGCTGCAGCTTCATGCGGAACGCTCGATTATTCCAGCACCTGATGAGGTTTTGATTGAGACCTTCCCGAGAGGCGACCGCGGGTATCTTGTGGCTTATCCGTTTGAAGGGCGCCTCGCTCATCAAACACTCGGCATGCTTTTGACGCGTCGTCTAGAGCGAACAGCTGCCCAGCCACTTGGGTTTGTTGCCAATGACTATGGGCTAGCGGTTTGGTGTCTCAAGGACCTCTCGTCGATGATCAATGCCGGCCATCTGAAGCTCGAAGAGTTGTTCGATGAAGATATGCTGGGTGATGATCTTGATGCGTGGCTGGCGGAATCCAATCTGATGAAACGCACGTTTAGGACGTGTGCCGTCATTGCCGGTCTGATTGAGCGACGACATCCAGGTAAGGAGAAGACCGGTCGGCAGGTGACCATGTCGACGGATCTCATCTATGATGTTTTACGCAAGCATGAACCCCAGCACCTGCTGCTGCAGGCAGCATGGGCAGACGCTGCCACCGGGCTCCTCGATATCGGGCGGTTATCGGACTTTTTGGCGCGGACCCAGGGTAAGCTCAAACACTGTGACCTTGACCGCGTTTCACCGCTCTCTGTCCCGATCCTGCTTGAGATCGGTAAGGAATCAGTCGGAACCTCAGCGCGCGAAAGCATCCTTAAAGATGCTGCCGACGAGCTAATTCGCGACGCAATGACGGCTTGAACGGTGTGTGACGGACCACGTCCAGACTGATCCACCGTAAAGTTGCAGCAGGGAAGTTTGCGTGGTTGCGAAGATCGCTACAGTGATATTGGTCGTAATCTGTGATGATTATGAAGGGGGCCGTAATGCTGCAGTTCAAGCCCGAGCGCTTAAAACTTGGTGAGTTTGATACGCAGGAACTATCGATCTGCGGGAAGACATTTCTTGCGGATGTAAGCGGTGCCCTGTTCTGGCCCGCCGAGAAAGCACTGATTGTCGCCGACCTTCATCTTGAGAAAGGCTCCGCTTTTGCCGCGCGCGGACAAATGCTGCCGCCTTACGACACGCGAGAGACGCTGGCCAAGTTGGCGGCTGTGATCGACAGATATGGTGCGAAATCGGTGATCGCGCTCGGCGACAGTTTCCATGATTGCGCCGGTGCTGACCGGATGGATAAGGAGGATCTTCGAACCCTCCAGATCATGCAAGATGCCTGTGAGTGGATCTGGGTGACGGGCAATCATGACCCTCTTATTTCAACTCGTGTCGGCGGGCATGTTTTTCCCGGCATTTCACTTGCTGGATTGAACCTGAGGCACGAACCCTCAACCGGGGCCACAACTCACGAAATCGCCGGTCATCTTCACCCGGCTGCGAAGCTGTATCGGAACGGCTTCACCATTCGCCGTCCCTGTTTTGTCGGCAACGGTTTACGGCTCGTTCTGCCTGCTTTCGGTGCGTACACCGGTGGCTTAAACGTGCTTGATGAGGCCTTTGCTCCGCTGTTCGGCACAGATGGCATCAAAGTCTGGATGCTTGGTCAGGAAGGCCTGTACCCCATCGCTACGCGTCTCTTGCGGGCGGATTAGATCGTTTCCGCTTTAGGCGGAATCGATCTTGCTTTTTTCGCTCACGGGCCTGGCCGGCCTCATTTCATGTTTGCTTTCAGCAAAACCGGCCTGGCCCTACGTCATGTTGAAGACATGCTTCCAGCATGGTGCGGCGCTCGCGCCGGACCGCAGTCGCGGTCTTGGAGCGTTCCGATCTACGTCTGAAACGCTCAAGAACTGCTAGGCCGTCACGGCAGATTGTATTCGAAACTGGTGGGGCCGATCGGGGCTTTTTGCGCATCGACGCCCATTTCAATGACCACCGTTGCCTTGGCCATGGTCCCGTTTTCACCGGGGAAACGCTCACATGACACAGTGGCCAGAACACTCGTGCCGTCACCTCCGGGGACATCAGTCTCTGAAAACGCGAGGTCTCCGTCGCAGTCGTTTAGTTCCTGGATTGCGATCGCAAGTGCCATAATGGCCCGAGGCTCTTGTGCATATCGAGCGAACGGAAGTTCGCGGGCGTTTGCGGCTGTGGCTATTACAATCAGGCTCACAAAGCTCAAGCTGGCGAGTGAGATGATGTCTTTGATTGGATCAAAAACGCACTCCAACCTTGTGTTTTGGTTCATGTTCCGGGCGGAAAACCGCTTACACTTTTCCTGAACATGATCTAGGCGTGGCGTCAACATCAGCAACACTCCTCAACAACACACGCTCCGCTTTGAGGGATTAAAAAGCGCTTGGGATCGGAAAATCAACAGGATTGATGTTTTGCCATTCCGGCAAGGTCGCAGGTGGTGTCCGGCGGTCGGTGAAAGATTGACCCCCAACCGTAAACGACCGGATCGTGCGCGTTGGAACCGTAACTCCGAGGCAGACTTAGCCGCGTCTACTGCGGAAGGTGGCCGATGCGATCAATCCTGCGCTGATGGCGAGGAAGACGGTCAGCAGGCCGTAAAGCAAGGGGCGATCAAACGCCAGGTCATGGACAAACCGTTCAAATCCTTCGCGGCGCATCGTTACAAGCTGGTCCGACTTTGCGATCAATCTGCCGTCTTTGAAGAGGTATGCGCGCGTTGCTAACGGACCGACGGGAACATTGGCTGGTAACCGGACCTCTGACCGGAACAAGCTCTTCCCGATGAACGTTACGCCGGAATTGTCTTCTTTATAGAGACCTTCACGCTGCTTAACGCGAATAACGGCTTCGCGGAACTCCGCCTTTTCGTTGGGACCAATACGACGGCTTTCTTTGGGCGACTGTCTCATTTGCACGTGGTCAAACCCGATACGATTTGATCGTAGAACTCTGCGTGGTGCGATTTTGCCCAGCGGTCGCGTGGACGCGATCGTGTAGTAACTTGGGATTGTTTCAAACTGCATGGAACGCGTGTTGATCCAAAGGCCGACGACGTTTGATTTGCGGCGAACAACGAGAGGCGTGAACGTGCCCTCAACGATGATGACAATATCGTAGCTCGCGTCGGCAAGGCGTGTCGGATCACCACCTGCTATGGCGCCGAACACTGTGATGGCTGTTCCGGTAAAAGCTGATGTCACAGCCACCGAGCGCGTCGAAACATCCATTTCGATGGAGGCGCTTGTCTCAGAGTTGACGCTTCTGCGCGCTGGTGCGGTCTGAGCGGGCGGGGATGGTGTTGTGGTTGCGGGGTCAGTGATAGACTGCGGGCCGACGGCTGGTGGCACTTCATAGACTTGCGCCAGGCTCGGGCTGGGGTGGATGCCCCACATAAGCGCGAGCGCTGTGGCAGCAAAAGCCACTGCGGCGCGACTATGCGATGACTTCACGACGGTTTGCGCGGTGGCAATGGCGTTTTGTACGGTTGAGGTCAAAGCCATGCCGATCAATGCCCCCCGGCCAAGACAGGCGCGATGGAGTAGAGATCATTCGGCGTTACAATAAGCCCGTAAGCCACGCGTAAACATACGAGCAACACGAGCGCTGCCAATAGAAAACGAAGCTGTTCACCTTTCAGCTTCTGGCCCGCGACCGTGCCGAACTGCGCACCAATAACGCCCCCGACCATCAACAAGAGCGCCAACACGATATCGACTGTGTAGTTGTTGGTGGCGTGCAGAACGGTCGTCAAGGCGGTCACAAACACGATCTGGAACAGCGACGTACCGACGACGACGTTGGTGGGCATACGAAGAAGATAGATCATCGCGGGGACCATGATGAAGCCGCCACCGACCCCCATTATTGCTGCAAGTAAGCCGACAAACGCGCCGATCACCAAAGGCGGAATCGCTGAAATGTAGAGCTTGGATCGGTGAAACCGCATCTTAAACGGGAGACCGTGGATCCAGTTGTGCTGGCCTGATCTTCGGTTGCTGCCACTCCCGCCGGCGCGGACTTGCCTCATGGTGTTGAGGCTCTCGATCATCATCAAAGTGCCAACGGCGCCCAAAAACGTCACATAACTGAGCGAGACGAACAGATCATACTGGCCCAGCGCGCGTAGGAACACGACAAGCTGCACGCCGAAGATCGACCCGACCATGCCACCCGCCAACAAGACGAGGCCCATTTTGATGTCGACGTTGTTGCGTCGATATTGTGCAACTGCACCTGACACCGAGGAGGCGACAATTTGAGCTGCTTCTGTCCCCACTGCAACGGCTGGTGGGATGCCTGAAAAGATGAGCAGCGGCGTCATCAAAAACCCGCCACCTACTCCAAAGACACCCGACAAGAAGCCAACAGCCGCACCCATCCCGAGGAACACCCAGATGTTCGCGGACATTTCAGCGATGGGCAGGTAAAAATACATCCGATCCGTCCATGGCGGAGGTAGGCTCGCGGGCACAAGATGTGCGGGAAACGCGGGGCTCGCGCGTGCGGTGCAAAATGCCCAGGCCGAAGGCTTGGGGTCAACAGCCGAAGTATCATGAATTCGTGCACATGCTCAGAAATGCATCAGTTCTCCCGATCGCGAATGTTGCCGTTGCTCAATAGAGCTGGCCGGGACCCACCCAAAAAAGCAAAAAGCCGCGTCTGATGACGCGGCTTTGTTGTATGGCTTGTTTGCGAAAGTAGGCGACTGGAACGTGTCTTGTTGTTCTTCTCATGACACGTCCAAGTCATCCCTAAGCTCAGCTTGCGTACTGACCGCTGGCGCGTTTTTTCCATTCTTCGCCGGCTGCTCTGGCATCGTTAGCAATGCGGCTGGGTACCTTGGGCCGCCATTTGGCGATGAGCTGTTCAGCTGCCATTGACTGCTTGCTTGTGAGTTCCGACCGCACGGCGTCGCGTCTCTTGATCGCTTCGGCATCGCCCGACTTGGCACTTAAGGTGTAGAACTTATAGGACTCGATCAGATCCTTCTTCACACCCAGACCGTTTTCGAACAGTACCGCCAGATTGTATTGGCTATCGGTCAAACCATAGTCTGCAGCCTTTGCGAACCAGTGTGCTGCGCTCAGATAGTCAGGCGATGTCGTCGAGCTACCGGCTTTCAGGACGGCCAGGTTATGCATCGCCTTTACATTTCCACGATCTGCGGCCTGTTCATAATGGCTTGCGGCTTTTGCAAGATCCTTTTTCACGCCAAGACCACGCTCAAACATCGTGCCTAAGCGGTACATCGATTGCGCAAAGCCCTGGTTGGCAGACATTGAGTACCAGCGAACGGCGTCAGCGAAGTTTTGGCTAGTGCCTTTGCCTTCGGCGAGGCGTGCGGCAACTTCGAACTGGGCGGATGGATCGCCTTTGGCTGCAGCCAGCCGCAGGGACAACGGTCCAACCGTTGCGGGTGGCAAATCAAGCTTTGAAGCCATTCCAGAACGCTGTACGGCGGACTGTGCTAGGCCACCATTAGATGAAACTCCGAATTCCTTCATGACGGCGGCAGGTGTTGCGCGGGCTGCTTCCTGTCCCAGTTTGGAGGAGGCCTGCGCCATCGAGCGACGCTCTTCGATGTGGGCTAACTCTGGTGCGCTCAGGGCGCGACGCGCCGGTTGGATGTCAACGCCTGGGACATGGTCGAGGCTTGCAACAGGACCTCTGGTGGTGGTGTTTGTGGAGTGCTGCTTGTCAGTTGACCCGTCGATGATTTCACTGCGTTCGCCACTGCGATAAGCCGGGTTTGAAGACTGGCCCTGGATGTCGTGTGACTGAAGCCGTGAGTGTGGTGGCTGCGTTGGTGAGCTGATCGTGCGCTCGATGACGGGCTGACCAGGTGTTGCGGAAAACGGTCTATCTTTGCGCATCAGCATCAAGGCCGATGTTACCGCGATCAACGTGACGAACGCGCCGATCATGACCGTGTTGCGCCGCATCCCAAAGATGGTGCTTGCGGTTTCGCCATCTTCAATTTGTGAGCCCGACAGGACAGCCTCGACGCCGGCGCTGTGGGATTGGGCCTCGGCCGTTTTGCCGCGACCGCGCAAACCATCGAGCAGGGACTTTTTAGCTGGCTTTGGCTGATTGCCCTTTGCCGTTTCCGCGTCGGCCTTGGCACTTGCCTGAGCCTTGGCCCGGCGCGCATCGTCAATGAAATCCTGGCGAATACGATCAATCGGGCTCATCGCGGGGAGATCGGGTGCAATCACGCCACTGGTTTCGTCGGCTCCTGCATGGTCTGGCATCGCGTGCTCTTGAGCATCGTCATCGGCTAGGTCATAGTCTTGGTTGTTTTCCAAGCCTCCGGTTTGAGGCTCAATCAGCGGAGCCGCAAAGGCAGCATTTGCCGACTTGGGTGACGTCGATATCGTTGGATAGTCTTCGTCGAGGAGCCCAGCTTCGGGTGCTACCATTGCTGCTGCTTCCGAAGACATTTCCATCGCTTCGACACGATCGAGAATGTTGACCATGGCCTGTTGGATCGTATCCAGCGCACCTGCGGTCTGCTCATGATCCTTACGTTGGTCGGCGATGAAGTGCTCGAGTAGTTCCCGCATCTCATTCACTGCAGGGGCTTGTTCGTTTTCTTTTTCGCCGAGGCTGGCAAATCGTTCGGCAACGGCTGCTGCTGCGACGTTCGCAACTTTGTCAAAATCAACTTCTGGTGCCTCAACCGACACGGGAGCGGTCGGCGCAAACTCCGAAATCATAGCGTTGAAACGCTCGTCCGACAGTTGCGCAATGACCATGGCAAGCTTGTCATCCACGGATGCGATGCGATCCAACTTGGCGTCTGTGCGGTCGAGATGCGACAGCAGATCATCAATTGGGAACTCTTCCGGCTTCAGAGTATCGAGATCATCTCGCGTTGCCACATCACGCAATGCTTCGGTGATGTCGTCTTGCATGCGCTCGACGCGATCGCTGAGTGCAAACAAAGAATCGTCCGGGCGCATATCGGCCATCGACTGCTCGACGCGATCGGCGATTTCCGAAAAACGTTCTTGCAACCAGTTACGATCGAAATCAACGGCCAATGGTACTGGTTGTGCTTCTGTTGGAGCTGCATTGGCTTCCTGGCTCGAAGCGCCAAGCGGTGCGGCTGATAAGGTTGGAATGCCGGCTACCATTTGAGGTGCGTCGGCTTCACCATCTTCGTAGGACTGTGTCAGGGCTTCCGCTGTTTCGGCGTCCCATGGATCGGACGTCTCCATGTCGAGATCAGCTTCGACCATTTCGAATGCGTCAACATCTGAATTCGCTGAACGGTGATCTTCTGCGTGCTGGCCCAATTCGTCTTCGTTCAAAGCCGACCGGAGTGGCATCGCCTCGGATGATGCTTGGAGATCGGTCTCACCTGGTACAGCCTGCGCCGTGCTAAGTGCTGTTACGTTGTCGGTGAACGCCTCTGGCCCATCGGCCTCCTGGTTTGAAAGCGCATCAGTGATGAGTGAGCTGAGGGCTGGAATCGACCCAGCTTGACCTGCGGGCGCATTCTCAGCGACATCGCCATGATCTGCGATCTCTGAATGACCGTGTTGCATCACCCCATTGTGTTGGGGCATTGCCTGCTGGGACGGAGCTAGGGATTCGTTCGGCGCCTCTCGATTCTCGGAAATGCGCTCCACCAGTTGATGGATGCCTTCTTGAATGCGTTCAAAGGCTGGAACATAGGCAGCTGGCACTCTTGCCTTGCGTGCCTTGGTCTGTCCTTCGAGGTCTTCGAGCCGTTGTTGCATCTGCGACAAAACTTCAGTTTGCCGACGATCTACGTCCTGTAGCTGGGTCGTTATGAGCTTTAGAATGCTCTTTAGGTCCTCTGTGCCGGTATTATCGGCGCCAACGGTTGCTGTATTGTCAGCATACGTATCGTAGTGATCGTAGGCGGCTGAGGAGGCGTGCTCGTTATTATCCGACATTTCAGGGTCCTGTTTCACGGGCCGACAACACGCTTTGGGACCGACGGAACCTGCATCTTTGCGAGGGTGAGGGCAGTGGGCCAGATCCCACAAACTCTCCGTGCCGGACTTTCAGCGTAAATACGGGTTCACACGCGGCACGAAGGGAACCTCTCGACTGTTAAGCTCGGTGGTTCGCGTAAACGATGAGTTAAGGGTGGCGTTGAAACTCACCGCGTGTTGGGTGCCAATTGGTGTTTTGTAAGCAGAAGCGCGTCGATATCGCCCGTTTTCATTGTTCTTAGGGGCGTTTTGCCCTTGAGATCTGGTAATGAAATTGCCTGAATTCCCAGTCACCTGGGTTAGCGATTAGGTCAGCCCATGCTATGTCGAGGCAGGGATCGCTTAGGCGGCGCTTCTTTCGATCAAGGCGCCTGCCATTAGAGACATGAGGTAAACTATGGCTTCTGTTTTCAACTCTATCAACGCAACCACTTCACCACGGGTCTTCGCCCTTGGCGTTCTTGGGGCGGCAACTCTTGCTTTGGTCATGACCGCCGTCACACCGGTCATTAGTGCGCCAGGCGATGACGACAGCGCGCGCTTCTCCATGTCGCCAGTTGACGGTGGTTTTGTGCGTTTGGACAAAAAAACCGGTGCGATGTCCTTTTGCAAGCGCACCAACAGTGATTGGGATTGTCAACCGATGGGGAGTGCGTCGGATGAAAGCGCTCAAGCATCGACGGCGGAAAAACCGCAGTCTGATCTCGACAAGCTGAAAGCTGAGAACAAAGAATTGAAAGACGAGATCCGCCGAATGGAAGAAGTCTTCGGGCTTGATGGTTCGAAGAAAGCGCCAGGCTCAGGTTCTGACGAAGGCCCTCTCGCAGGTCCGCCAGGCGGATTGCCAGAACTGAAGTTGCCGAGCGAAAAGGATGTTGATTCAGCCGTTGATTATCTCGAAGGGATGATCCGGAAATTTCGTGAACGGTTTGAGGATTTCGGTGACAAGACCGATCCTGATATTCCGCGCAAAGAAGAGCGCGCGCCGAACGTTGAAAAACCAACACCGCTTTAAACTCTTAAGAATTCAGATTTAGGTCGTGTTTGCGGCGACGACAATCACGCAGGCGTTGAGATGTCGCCGGATGTGATTTGAGAGAGTTCAGAGTTCTGGTGCCTATAGGCGGCACTTAACAACTCGTGCGTCGTGCCGGGTTCGGTCATCGCGTGACCGGCCCCTTCCACGATACGCAGCTCAATCGATGGCATCGCCTCAAGCAAATCCCATGCGCTTTTCAAAGGCGTGATCACATCGTAACGGCCGTTTACGATCGTGATCGGGAGGCCGCTCAATCTTTGCATGTTCTGCAACAACTGGCCGTCATATGAAAGAAAGCCGCGGTTGATGAAGTAGTGGCATTCGATGCGCGCAAATGCCAACGCAAAGGCATCATGTTCAAACAGCTTGCGGCGTTGAGATTGCGGCAATAGCGACAGTGTCGAAGCTTCCCACTGGCTCCAGGCTTTTGCCGCAGGCAGCCTGACTGCATCGCTAGGATGGGTTAGGCGATGATAATACGCTGCGATCACGTCGTTGCGCTCATCAGGCGATAGTGGAGCAACAAATTCGGCGTAGGCATCTGGAAAGAGCCGATTGCATCCGTCAACATAAAACCAGTCCAACTCACTCTGCCGCATCAAGAAGATGCCTCGCAGGATCATCGAGGAAACGCGTTGCGGATGGGTCTGTGCATAGGCCAATGCGAGCGTTGCGCCCCAGGAGCCACCGAACACTTGCCACCGCTCGATACCCAGGTAGATCCGCAGCCGTTCCATGTCGGAAACCAGATGCCACGTCGTGTTGGCTTCGAGGCTCGCATGGGGGCGAGAACGACCGCATCCGCGCTGATCGAATAGGATGATCCTGTAGACGTCTGGATCATGGTATCTTCGCATCTGCGGGTTCGACCCAGCACCTGGCCCGCCATGGACCATCACGACTGGCTGGCCTTTCAAATTGCCGCAGTCTTCGTAGTAGACGCAGTGCCCCTCGCCCACGTCCAATAATCCGGTTTGCCGCGGCTGAAGAGCTGGAAACAGCTGGGGCTGTTCTCGTTGCATTTTGTGTTGGCCTCGACTGCCCTGGTCCATCCGTCGCTGTTACTTCTTTATTGTGATCGTACAACGCCCGCGCAAATTCTAAGAGTAAGCGCTCAGCCGCATGGATTGAAGTCGCCTCGTCAACAAACACGATCTTATTATTGGTAAGCGCAACGCGGGGTTAGGTTGCGGCCCGGCGACGCTCCTTCAATCTGGCTAACCGCATTTCTCGATCATAGAGGATTTCGCCTCCCGGTATTCGTAAATCCCGAACCAGTTCTAACGCATGCCGGCTCGGTGTGGGGGTGACAAGGCTCACCGCTATCCCGGCGATGATGCTCGCCGGCACGGCTATCATTCCTGAAAGTGCGCTTGAAATGTCAGTCATGCCCGCTTCACTGGCAATGATTACCAGAACGGTGATGATAAAACCTGTTGCCATGCTAGCGATCGCACCAAAAAGGTTGATGCGTTTCCACCAGATCGACGCGACGAGAACGGGGAACACCGTTGCACCATTCATAGCGAGCGCCCACAACAACAGCTTGAGTGGATCGGATGGCAGTGTGAGTGCTGCGAAGGTTGCAAGCGCTAGGACGAGGAGCAACAAGATACGCACTGTTGCGAACCGAACTGGGTCGGGTGCTGGCTTCCATGACAGGCCATGAACGACGTCTTCAGCCAACAGATTTGCAATGGTGAGCGTTGCGGCTGAAGCACCAGCAACACCGGCAACGACAATGCCAGCAGCTGCAAGAAATTCGAACACCCTCGGCAAGTCAGCAACCATGGGCAGTGCCATCAAAATGCTATCGCGTTCGAATGCTACGCTTGTCACCGCCAATCGCGTGCCTCGCGATGCGACGTCGGCAAAGCCTTCCGAAATAAGTGCGCGCAGCCATTCAGGCGGAGCTGCCAGCGATGTGCCTGGGACCTCCATCAAATAGTGCCGCATGAAGACCGTGATCGTTGCAATCGTGATGATCATGAAGCCGAAAAAGAAAGTCGCCCAACCCAGTGTTTTACGAGCCTCGTAAACACCTGGAGTGGTTGCAATCCTTGGCAGAAGCCATGGCGACCCAGCGATCCCGAACATAATGGTCAGTGTTGCAAACACGTAAGCCAGCGGGCCAATCGTTCCGAATGGGTCCGAAAACCGTTTTGCGATAATCTGCGTCCCCTCACCGGTCAGGCTGAAAACCAGACCGGGCTGGACAACAACCGGCAAGGCATTAACCGCCTCCTGGGTGCCGATGGCGCGTAGGATTGGTCCATGCGAGAGATGCGGAAGTGGCAGATACCCCATCATCACAGCGATGATCGTGACCGGTACGCAGAGTGCCAAGAGGGACGCGATGGCTGCTGCCACGTTGGTCCACGTCAGCGCTCTCATGCCACCTAAGATCAGAATGACGCTGGTGGTTGTTGCGATCAGCGCCCCAACAATCGTTGGCGACTGACCCGTCAACCATGCGGCAGCGCGCGTGGCGACGCTTAACTCTGCGATCAGGAACAAAAAACAGGGAACTGCAATAAGCCCGGCTGCAATCGTTCGCAAAAGCCGGCTTTCGAAACGACGAGCGAGGTAGGTGGGGATTGTGAACGTTCCGAACTTGCGCAGAAAAGGCGCAAGCAGGATCGCCATGACAACAAAGCCAGCGAGCGCGCCATTCAAGACAAACAGGCCGTCAAACCCAACAACAAACAGCAGGCCAGCCATTGTGACGATGCCACTTGCACCAATTGCCGTCGCTGCAAGTCCGAGCCCACAATAAACGGCTGGAACACGGCGTCCTGACGCGAAGAAGTCCAATGGTTTGGCGGTGTAGCTCGCAGCCCCTATGGCCAAGAGAAGAACCAGCGGGCCGATCAACATGAACAAGCGCAGGGCATCTTCCGAAGTGCCTAGCTGTTCGAAAATCAAAGCCAATATCACCAACGCGACAAACGTGCTGGCGAAGATACCGAAGTATGTGCCGAGGCGCGGATTTACGAGGCGCGTTTGTGGAGTTGTGGCCATCTATCTGGGTTTATTCTCGAAGCGGATTTACATTTAGGGCATTGCGGCTGGTGGAAAGTGATTTGGTCTTGGCTGTCCTCATGATGGAAAACATGCAGGCCAGAACACTCTCGTTTGGTGGGCTCTAACTATCTTCGTGGGCGCCGTGCCAATGGTCGATGGCATCTTGTCGATTGACGAAACTGGCGGCAGTAAAAACAGCGATGATGACCATCCCATGAGCCGCCAAAAAGTATCCTAAGGGAAAGCCCAGGAACTTGTTGTGGTTCAAGCTGTCACCGTACAGTGGCAGCACGATCAGTACGATCAAGAATGGCACTAGGCTCGCAAGCATTTGCCACTTGGTATGCCGCCAATACGGCTTGCGTTCTGAGCGTTCGATCATCTGGGTACGTCCCTATGCTTTCCGACGTTGGTTTTCGGGTTTGATAACCCGTCCGCTTTTGGAGTCTGTATCGTCACGGTGCGTTGCAACACGGGCTAGTGTTTGAGGACCTGTGCAGGTTATCCGAAATTGGAAGCGTGGGAAGCCGAGACTATCAGCTGCCTTCCTTACCCCTATGGACAAGGCGCGTTCCTGCCCCCTCAAAACCCTGTCCGATAAGATCCGCAAATGCCTTGATTGGTACTCCGCATGGATCATCGCACTCAACTTCGGCGAAATGCAGAAGCGTATTCGTTCACTATGCATGCAATTAGAAGCCGCAAAAAGCGCCAATCTGCTGAATTTTGTGAACGTTAACAGGTGCTGAAAGGGATTATCGGGTTGTCAGAGCTTCCGAACTGCTGCTTACATCCAGGATTGTGTCACAAACACGAAGTGTGAAGCGTTTTCCCGCCTTTGCCTGCTTTTCGAGCAGACATTTTTCGCGATTTGCGCGCACCCTTCGTCGGCCCCTATCTCTTGGAGACGTACATGGCCCTCACCCGCCTCACCATCGTTGATGATCACCCTCTTTTTAGAGGTGCTCTCAATCAGGCTTTGTCCGCATCTCTGACGGATGTGGAAATCACCGAGGCGAGTTCGTTGGATGAACTCAATGCTATGCTGGCAGACAAGAAGCAGATCGATTTGGTGCTCCTCGATCTAACCATGCCTGGTGTGCAGGGCCTCTCTGGGTTGCTGTACCTTCGCGCACAACATCCCGAAATACCGGTTGTGATTGTGTCAGCCAAGGAAGATCCTGGAACGATCCGGCGCTGCATAGAGTTTGGTGCGTCTGGGTTCGTTCCCAAGTCGCAGCCTGTCGATGATATTCGCGCGGCTGTTAAGGCTGTTCTTGACGGTGATGTGTGGACGCCGCCGGATATCGACCTCTCCCAAGCTGCCGATGACGAAACATCCGATCTCCTCGCACGCCTATCAACGCTGACGCCGCAGCAAGTTCGCGTGCTGATGATGTTGAGTGAGGGGCTATTGAATAAACAGATTGCCTATAAGCTTTCCGTCTCTGAAGCGACGATCAAAGCACACGTGTCTGCGATCTTGCAGAAACTTGGTGTCGACAGCCGGACGCAAGCCGTTATCGCGATCAACAAAATCGAAACAGGCGATTGGCAGAAAATCTCAAACTGATGTGCTAGCGAGCCGTCCTCAATCTGCCTCATTCAATTGCGCCGCAGATGGGGGCGTTCCCTTTCGGCATATTCCCCTATGATCAGTGCGTACATCCCTCGTCTTGGGTGCAAACCGATGTGCGAGTTGCGTCTTGTCTTGATCTGCCGCACCCTATGGTCGTTATCTTTGCTGATCAAAAGGGCGTGCACAATTTATGGTCGAACCAGTCCAAGCTCAACCTGAGCCCGGTCACGTCACCGCCCGCAAACGTCTCAACACCTACGATACGGAATTTGAAGCAGGCCAACACAATGTTCTGTTGTTTGGCTTCGACGTGCATAACCCCGTTTTTTTTATTTCCGGATCTCTGATTGTTGCGTTTGTTGCCATCACATTGGCGATGCCTGACGCGTCGGCCCAGTTTTTCGGTGACCTACGGAAATTTCTAACGTCGACCTTCGACTGGCTCTTTCTTATGAGCGCCAACGTGTTTGTCGTGTTCGCCCTATTCTTGATCGTCTCGCCTCTTGGACGCATTCGGCTTGGTGGCGAAGATGCACAACCTGATTTCACATTCACGGGCTGGCTGGCCATGCTGTTTGCCGCTGGGATGGGCATCGGCTTGATGTTCTTTGGCGTGCTTGAACCGGTCGCACACTTTCAAAAGCCACCGCTCGGTTTGACGGGCGACAGCGCTGAATCGGCTCGTATTGAGGCTGGCATGGCGGCGACCATTTTCCACTGGGGTTTACACCCTTGGGCAATTTTCGGTGTTGTGGCGCTCGCACTGTCGTTCTTCACGTACAATAGAGGGCTTCCGCTCACGATCCGGTCTATTTTCTATCCCTTGTTTGGCGACAGGGTCTGGGGACCACTTGGCCATGCGATCGATACGCTTGCGGTCTTTGCGACACTTTTCGGGCTGGCGACTTCGTTGGGCTATGGATCGGAACAGGCGCTGGCGGGTCTCAACTACCTGTTCGACGTTCCCAACACGGATTTGAGCCGCGTGCTTTTGATAGCGGGCATTACAGGGCTTGCGACGCTTTCGGTTGTTGCCGGACTAGATGCTGGTGTGCGGCGACTGAGTGAGCTGAACATGATGCTCGCCTTTTGTTTGCTGGCGTTTGTACTTTTTGCCGGCCCGACACTCCAGATCTTCGGCATCATGGCTGATAGCGCCATTGCTTACGCTCGCGAATTGCCGACCCTTTCGAGTCCGGTTGGTCGAAACACGGAGTTCGTTCATGACTGGACGACCTTTTATTGGGCGTGGTGGATTTCGTGGTCACCCTTCGTCGGTATGTTCATTGCCCGTGTATCGCGCGGGCGGACGGTGCGTGAACTGCTGGTTTGCGTCTTGATCGTTCCAACACTCGTCAGCATCATCTGGATGAGTACGTTCGGTGGGACGGCACTGCTGCAACTGACGCAAGATGGTTATCAAGGCGTGGCCGAAACAGTGACGGCATGGACACCAGAACTGTCGCTCTTCAAGATGCTTGAACGGCTTCCGTTTGCAGAAGTGTTATCTCTGCTTGGTATCGTTCTCGTGCTCGTTTTCTTCGTGACCTCATCGGATTCCGGTTCGCTGGTGATCGATACTATTACGGCCGGGGGCAAGCTCGATCCACCCGTTCTTCAACGCATTTTCTGGGCCGTATTTGAAGGTCTCGTCGCCATCGCCCTCATGTTGGGTGGCGGGTTAGCGTCACTCCAAGCAGCTGCAATCGCCACCGGTTTCCCGTTTGCGTTTGTGCTGCTCGGTATGTGCTATTGCGTGTGGCTTGGCCTACGCGAGGAATACAAACTGATGCAGGCCAAGACGGTTTCAACATCTTGAAATCTAGGTTTAGAGCGCGTTTACTTTAGACGTTTCTTCCGGGGGAGCCGTATCGAGGCATTTCAGGATGTGGACACCGCACGTGCTGCCTTGAAAGAAAAGCGGGTCGATGCGCTCTTCGGGGATGGCATCTCGCTAGCATTCTGGCTCAACGGCACGCTGTCACAGCAATGCTGCACGTTTCGTGGTGGTCCCTACCTGGAACCGCGTTTCTTTGGCGATGGGATTGCAATCGCTGTCCGCCAGGACAACTTAAAATTGCGGGCGGAATTGAACGCAGCGCTGGTGTCTGTCCGTGAATCTGGCCGTTTTCAGGAATTGGTTGCTCGGTACTTCCCGTTCCAAATCTATTGAGCCGGATGTTCATAGTACGGCATTATCTGACCTGCGATCGCCAAAGAAGGCACGGGTATCACCGTCCAATCTTCGAAAAACATGCGGCAGCAGGCTGCCAATCGGCGTGGAAAACGTGCAAGATGACATCGGTATTAACCAGAAACCAGCTCGAGATCGCCGACTGTCACAATTTTGAAAACTGAATCCGCACATGTACGTCGCATATTGATCGACCTGCGCCGGGCCGATCACCGAAAACGGGGAGCGCAGAACCGATGACAAATTTTCGAACATTGTTCATTTCTGACGTGCATCTCGGTACGCGAAACAGCCAAGCAGACATGCTTATCGATTTTCTTCGCGAGCATGATGCGGAGACCATTTATCTGGTCGGCGATATTGTAGACTTCTGGCGCATCCGCCGGGGGGCAATTTGGCCCCAGTCACACAACGATGTTCTGCAGAAAATTCTGCGCAAAGTGCGTAAGGGCACGCGGGTTGTGTTCATTCCAGGCAACCATGATGATGGCCTTCGGCAATACGTTGGTCAAAAGTTCGGCGGCATCGAAATCAAAATGAACGATGTCTTTACGACGGCCGACGGTAAGAAATATCTCATCATGCACGGCGACGAACTTGATGTCGTTGTGCGGTACGCCAAGTGGTTGGCCTTCCTTGGAGATCGTGGATACGAGCTGGCCATGTGGGCCAACATCCCGCTCAACTTTGTGCGCCGACGGTTTGGTCTGGGGTATTGGTCGATCTCAAGCTACCTCAAGCAGCGCGTTAAGTCGGCCGTCAACTTCATCGGTGAATTCGAAGACAATCTCGCCGGTGAAGCAAAGCGCCGTGACGTCGACGGGATCATTTGCGGCCACATTCACCATGCAGCCTCGCGACAAATAAACGACGTGCATTATCTAAACACAGGTGACTGGGTTGAGAGCTGCACTGCAATCGGTGAAACTGACCAAGGCGAATTTCAACTGATTCGATGGTTGGACGTCGTCCGTGCTAGGGAAACGGAAGCAAAGGCAAAAACGGCCCCGGCGATGACCGGAGCCGCTTCGTTTGCCTACACGTGTTGAGCAATCGCATATTTGTCATTGCCCAACACGTGTAGGC
>JBCBRD010000008.1:0-30987 GCA_039819885.1 Pseudomonadota bacterium | reverse complement strand
AGACGTTGGCTCAGTTTCTGGGCGCTCAGGTTCTCCTGCAGGGTTCACCGTTTCCGAAGCTGGCAAGTCAGCACCAGACTGCATTCTCAACCCGATACGATGCGGGTGAAGGAGTTGTTGATGCTCAGGCTGTGCCTCTTCAGTCTGGTGCTGACATGCCAGCTTCGGAAACGGTGAACCCTGCAGGAGAACCTGAGCGCCCAGAAACTGAGCCAACGTCTGCAAGTGGGTTGGCGGCAGCAGCTGCAACGCTCGCGGGCGTCGTTGGGGGAGCAGCAGCAACTCCGGGCCAGCCTGCAGCGAGCGAAACCGAAATCACGCCTGTATCTCGTGCGTCAGAAACGGGTGAAGTGCCGGTTGCGACCGATGATGTCGGGGCTGCCAGTGGCGCGCGGAAAGATCTTGCACCATTGCGGTCGGTGCGTTCAGAAGCCCTGCGCGGCCCCCCGGGGTCTGGTCAGGCTGATGGTGCGCCAGATGACCTCAAGCGCATCCGCGGCGTTGGCATGTTGATTGAGAAGAAGTTGAACTCGCTTGGCATTTCGCGCTTTGAACAAATCGCAAATTGGAGCAACGCCGATATCGACCGGTTGAGCCAGATTTTGGACTTCAAAGGACGCATTGAACGCGAAAGCTGGGTTGAGCAGGCGCGCATTCTGTCGGCTGGGGGGAATACAGAATTTTCACGACGGTTCGAGCGTCCTGACCGGCGCTGAGCTCGGTCGGATCGGTTAAACCGATCGCATTGCCGACCTGTGTGTTGACCTTAAAGCGCGTGTGCACTTCTGCGGACCATGATCTAGGTTGCTGGTGTGTTAGGCTACCAGCTCGACGGCCCGTAAGTTGGCGGTGTCTGTGGCCTGAAGAAAAGCTGCAATGCGCTGGAGTGTGGGCTGGTCGCGAAGAAGTGGTGCGTGCCCTTCGCCTGGCACAGTGAGGTGCTCTGCCCGCGGGTTGCGCTGACACATGGTTTCCACTGTTTCCGGTGATAACAAATCGGTTTCTTCGCCGCGGATGACCAGCAAGGGGTGTCTGCTGAGCGCATCAAACTGCGGCCAGATTGCGGGCATTGGTCCGTCCAGGACTGAGAAGGCGTTACCGATTTTGGGGTCGTATCCTTGGCTTGGACGACCATCGCTTTCGTTGAAAAGCTGCTTGGCAATGATGGCCCATTCGTCATCGGTAACATTTGGAAATTGCCGCTTGTTACCGAGCTTTACGCTCTCGGCTGCTTCGGCCCAGTTTCCTGGCAATGGAGTTTTGCCAACATAACTTGCAATTCGCAAAAGCCCGTCGGGGTCGAGTACTGGCCCGATGTCATTCAGAATGGTGCAGCCTATGACGGATGGTTGGATTGCTGCGATGATCATCGCAACCAGACCTCCGCGTGAGGTGCCAATGATTGCGGCGTCGTGGATGCCGCACAACGTGGCGAAATCCATCACATCCATGGCCTCGATGGGAACTGTGTAGTTCTTCCAGTTGCTGTCCCATTCCGATAACCCCCGGCCTCTGAAGTCGAGCGTATAGACATCCCGTCGGGGGATGGCGGTTTGCGAGAGGTAGGCTGCGACCGCGTCGAAGTCCCGCGAGTTACGGGTCAGGCCAGGTAGGCAGAGCACCGGGCGACCGACAGCGGTGCCCGAGGCGGCTGGATAGTGCCGACCATACAGTCTCAGCCCGTCGCGCACACGGAAGTAGATTTCGCGATAAGGATAGAGTGTTTGGGCTGTCGACGACTGTGTCATGTGTTGGCTTCTCTTAAGACCGATTATCAAGGCGTGTCGACGAACGGGCTGCACGCTGTGCTCATGTCGTATTGTTGATGACAATCACGATCACCTCCACCCAAAATCGCATGCAGGTGAAGATTTTACTGGACGCGTGCTATCCGCCCACCGGGTGCAAACAATCTGGCGTTGCGACCGTTGCCCGATTTTGCGCGGCGAAGGTCCTGCAGTAGACGCAAAGATCGTTTTTGACCAAGACGTGCACGATAAACCTGCACATTTGAGAGGACCTTTTGGACGTAGCGGCGGGTCTCGGTAAATGGGATGCGCTCAATCCAGTCAATGGGGTCCATCTTGGCAGAGCGCGGGTCACCGAATTGTCTGATCCATTGTCGGGCACGGCCTGGACCGGCGTTGTAGCCAGCCATACCGAGAATGTACGAACCGTCGAATTCTCCCATTCTATCTGCAATATAAGCTGAGGCGATCTTGGTGTTGTAAGCTTCATCCGTCAGCAGCCGCTTGTATTGGCATTTGATGCGGTAGTCGCGGCAGACGTGCTTGGCGGTTATCTTCATGACCTGGAGAATACCGCGGGCCCCCGCGCCTGACACGATCTGCGTGTTAAACTCGCTTTCCTGGCGCGCAATGCCGAGTAGGAATGCTTTCTCAGGTGGTTTGCGTAGGGGCTTGTAATCTGGAAACGCGTGGAGCGGATAGGCGTAGTACAACAGGTTCATACCGCGCCCGATCGCTTTTTTCCCGATACGGAGGGACTGCTGGGTGTCGCCCATATTCCGTGTCAGGTGGGCTGCGAGTGCGACCTCTGGTTCGGTTTTCATTTTGTTGGCGAGGTTCGCTAGAAACGGTCGTGTGACCGTCCGGCCAAGGCGAGCCTTGTTTGCTATGACAGCAGCTTGCGCAGCATCAAGGTTCCTAAAGCGCTGCACTTGATCGTTTGACGGTGATTGGGGAGGCGCAATCTCAACTGTCAGTGGTTTGCCGCCTGCCAAAATCTGACGCGATATTTGGCCATGGAAGGTGTCGACTTCTTTAGCGGACTTCTCAAAGAAGCTGCGGGCTTCAGCACCGTTTCCAAGCACTTCGTGCGTGCGAGCCATCCAGTATGCTGATTTCGAACGGCTTAGAGGGCCATCGGCGGCTTTGTACATTGTCGAGAAGTGCGCAAGTGCAGCTTGGCTATCGCCAAGAAATCTCAAGGCTAGCCAGCCAGCGACGAAGGCTTGCTGCTTCTTAGGGTTCTCCGACAGGTCGCCCGCATCCTTGACAATGGCATAGGCGAGTTTCGGGTTCTTTTGACGTAGCGCGACATAGGCATTGACGCGCCGCTCCTCCCACCATGCATCGGGGTTTATGATGTCATTCGTGTCGGTCGGTGCGCTCAATAGGAGCTGCGCTGCCTTGCTGGTTTGTTTGGATCGGCGGAGTTGCTGCACCTTGTGGTAGGCGAGGCTCCAATCGGAAGATGTGCTGCCTGGTAATGCGTTGATTTTTTGCAAGGCATTCTTTTTACGCAGGAAAACGGCAAGGCGTGCGTTGGCAATTCTGCGTTCGGTTTTTGGAACCCGTTTCATTTGCCGACGCACGACGGCAGCTCTGCGTTTTCGAGACGCGCGCCACCTGAAGTCGTTGGTCAATAAGCGGTCCAGTCGCCATTTGTGATCAGCAGCTGATAGCGTTTTGCCGTGACGAGAGAGAAATGCGCTTTCCTCATCGGACGTGAAATCGTCCATACGCCATGTTTGTTGAATGAGAGAGCGGGCATCGTTTTGTCGGCCGGAGGCGATGAGTGCAGAGGCTAAGGCAGCAGCTCCAAGTGGTGACCGGGGTTTTCGGGACTTGTAGAATGCCAGCGTTGCGCCGTCATCGCGGCTATCAAAGAGTTTCTGCTCAATCTGCGCGACGAGTTTCCAGCCATTTGGCCAGAGCGGGTTGTCGGTCAGAAAGCGTTCGGTTTCGCCGCGCGATCCGAGCCCACGACGCAGGCGGTCCCAAGTCACCAGTTTTCGTGCGACGGGGTTTTGAAGGCTACGTTGCCAGGTGCGTGCTGTTGGGACGTCTTTTTTGGCAAGTGCCTTGAATGCTGCTTTTAGAGCGCCGGCATCGCTAGCAGACAGCGGCGTGTCGAGGATGGGCTGAACTGCGGCGTCGAGAACGCGGTTGTGTTGTTTTTCCCTTTTGTCGCCTGCGTCTGGCGTGGTCGCGACTTGGCCCTGGCGGTTAAGCGCCAACTGTATCTTTGCCGAGGAGGTGCCACGTTGAACTGTTGGCTGCTCTGGTGATGCAGCGTTTGGCGACTGGGCGGCGTTGGCTGCACCAAATGACGTAAGGACGAGGATCGCCGAGGTTGTCAGCACAGAAAGTCGTCTTATCCAATCCGCGCAAGGCTGCTTACCGTCCTGAAATGCTTGAAACAAATCTCAAGTCCCTTTGAAATTGTAGCCAGGTTGCGCTAGCCGCGCGAAGGCTTGCATCGGTTGCCCGTTGGCGAGCCTGATACTACTGTGTTGACCTGAATACTGGTCGACGAATGTTGTAGACATGTGTCATGCGTTTATACATGAGTTCGCATCGGTATGACGCAGTTGAGTGTCGGGAAAAACGTTCGTGTCTGCTGGTGCGTTCGATCGACGGCGATTTGATGACGTAAGTGCATGTGGTAGGACGCACGCTGGACGTCTCGCCCTTGTGGGCGTTGGCGTTGCTCGCGATCTGTTGAGCTGGATACGTTCACTCATGCCACGGTTGACAGTTTGCTTTGTCTTGAGAGGCAGACTGGACGTTTTGACGACGATTGACAATTGAATGAACGGTGGTCGGGCTCGCGCTAGAGCGCGCCGGAAGGAAGACACGACATGACGTTTAAGGGTTCATATACGGCACTGGTCACACCATTCGATGGGGATGGATTGGATGAAGATGCCTTCCAAAGGCTGGTGTCCTGGCAGATAGCTGAGGGTACGCATGGATTGGTCCCGGTTGGAACAACCGGCGAGAGCCCGACGCTCAACCATGATGAACACAAGCGTGTGGTCGAGTTGACCATCCAGACGGCCAACGGGCGCGTGCCTGTTATTGCCGGGTCCGGTTCGAATTCAACTGCTGAAGCAATTGATCTTGCAAAACACGCACAGAGTGCTGGCGCATCGGCTGTGTTGGTGGTCACGCCCTATTACAACAAGCCGACACAGGATGGGCTTTACGCGCACTACAAGGCGATCAATGACGCGCTCAACATCCCGATCATTATCTACAACATCCCCGGTCGGTCGGTTGTTGATATGAGCGTTGAAACGATGGCGCGGCTTTATGCGTTGCCCAACATAACCGGGGTCAAGGATGCGACGGCCAATCTGGCGCGTGTCTCGCAACAGCGGGCCGCAATGGGGCCTGAGTTTAATCAGCTTTCCGGGGAGGATGCCACGGCGCTAGGATTCATGGCTCACGGCGGTGATGGGTGTATTTCTGTTGCTTCAAATGTCGCCCCTCGGCTGTGTTCGCAGTTCCAGGAAGCGTGTCTTGCCGGGGATTATGCAAAGGCGTTGAAGCTGCAGGACCAGTTGATGCCACTGCATGACGTGCTGTTTGTCGAGACCAATCCATCGCCCGCCAAGTATGCTCTCATGCGATTGGGGATCTGTAAGGCTGATGCCCGATTGCCCATGGTGCCTTTGAAAGATGAGACCAAGGCGCGGATTGATACTGTCATCGAAGAGTTGGGGCTCCTGTCAGCGGTTGCCGCGCAGTAGGCGTGAACCCACGGACGTCAGGCGTAAGGCGCAGGACTTCGCTTTCGTCCGTTAGTATGCACCCCTGAGCCTCCTTCAGGCGACATGTTCTTCATTCGCCGTCCTCAGGCTGGTCTGTTGACGTCCCTATCAATCGGAGTGCCGCTATTGGCGGTTCTATGAAGCTATGGCTGCCAAAGCAAAAAGCGATGCTCAGAAGCCGGTCGCCGAGAACCGGAAGGCGCGGCATGAGTACATGATTGATGAAACGTACGAGGCGGGCCTTGCGCTCACTGGTACGGAGGTCAAGTCCTTACGAAAAGGGCAGGCAAACATCGCGGAGAGTTATGCGTCGATTGAAGACGGTGGGCTGTGGCTCATCAACGCGACGATCCCTGAGTACCCTGGTGCAGGGCCGTTTTTTCAGCATGAACCGCGGCGCAAGCGTCAGCTTTTGATGCACCGGAAAGAGATCCACAAGCTGTGGGTTGCCTCGGAACGCCAGGGCATGACGCTGATCCCACTGTCGCTATATTTCAATGAGCGTGGCATTGCAAAACTGCGGCTTGGTTTGGCCAAGGGTAAGAAGCTGCATGACAAGCGTGAGAGCGATCGCAAGCGGGATTGGGATCGTGAAAAGGCGCGCATCATGCGGGACAAGGGTTGAACGGTGATGTCATCGGGCCCCAGCGGTGAAGCTGATGCATGGCCGTGGCCGGCGCCTGAAGATGATGGCGCGGCGGATCATTTGAAGCCGGGGACCCCTGTTCCCAAACTTGGCTTATTCTGTACCGCTGCTCGATTTGTGAATTTCACTGAGATGCTCAGGCCTGCGGTGGTTTTCGTTTATCCATTTATGGGCGGGCCCGCGCGCCCTAACCCGCAAGGGTGGGACGACATTCCGGGCGCTCATGGTTCCACTCCCCAGGCCGTAGCGTATTCAAGGCAGATCGGGAGGTTTAGCGCGCTCGGTTATGATGTGCATGGTATTTCTATGCAGCGTTTTGGTGATCAACTCGGCAGCTATCGTCGGCTGCGGTTGAACTTCCCTTTGATCCACGACCCGGGTGATTTTTCGGGTGCGCTTGCTCTGCCGAGCTTCGAAGCAGACGGCCAGCGTTTTTTGAGGCGACTGACCCTGATTATCGGTGATGGCGTGATTAAACGCACGCTTTACCCTGTTCATCCGCCGCCACGAGACGCTGAGCAAGTCCTGTCGATTTTAAGTCAAACGACAAGCGAGTGATTGGCCTGATCCGTTACATGACATCGTCTTCGATTTCGCCGACGGAAAAGCCGAGTTTGTCTAGGCCCTCCTCCAAGTAATCGGGCAGAAGCGGCATTCCGAGCAAATAACTGGATGTTGTGTTCGATGCTTCGTCGCGCGCCGTTTGTACAGCCTCGTCCAGGTCAGAGGCGTCAAATGTGCCCCGACCAATCCAAGCAAGTGCCACGAGGTGAAGCTTCTCATCTTCGTTCAGGTTGTCGATGAACTCGGTGGCCTCTTGATGTGTTGGGTCCGCTGACAAATCTTCGAGGATGGAGTCTGCATCTTCGTTTTCGTAAGGGGCGGCGTCATCATCCGTATCCTCCCAAGCGCCAACTTTCACGTCGAGCTCGCGGGCCTTGATGATAACGTATGCAACTTTTTCAGGGGCAATTTCGAGAGCCATGGTCGCTATTCCGGTTGTCTGAGCGCTGGGCACTTTATACAGGTCGTATCGGCAGTTGGGCTAGTCGATCACTCGCTCCAGCTTTGATCGTTATGCGATCAGTTCTTTGATTTTTGCAAAAACATTTTGAAACATTTCCGCGGTCAGGCGTCCGGTATTGGTGTTGTAGCGAGAGCAGTGAAAACTATCGATGAGTTTTAAGCGACGGATTTCACCTGATCTGCAGGTCTGGCTGACATCGTGAACAGCGCCATGCGCAAATGGGAAATCGCGCTTGCGTGCCTTCAATGTGTCCAAGGTTTGATCGTGCGCAATGCGACCTAGGGCCAGGAGAACACGCAAATTGGGAAGTGTCTCTACACGGCTTTGAAAGAACGGCCGGCAGGTTTTGATTTCGAGTGGGGTCGGCTTGTTTTGAGGCGGCACACATCGGACTGCGTTGGTGATCATGCAGTTCGATAGCGACAGCCCATCTTTGGCATGACCAGCGTAAGTGCCTTTGGAAAAGCCGAACTCCGATAGCGTGGCATAGAGTAGATCGCCCGCGTAGTCGCCAGTGAAGGGGCGCCCGGTTTTGTTTGCGCCCTTTAAGCCGGGTGCCAGGCCGACAATCAGGACTTCTGCCGTTGTTGGGCCGAAAGATGGAACGGGGCCGTTAAACCAAGACGGTTCGGTTTCGGCGTGCTCATGTCGAAATGCGCACAGTCGAGGGCACTTATCGCAATCTAGCGGCGCCTCTGCAGGCGTCAGTATTGAGGGGCTTTCCATAGCATGGGGAAAGCACGCTGATTGGCATCAATCAAGTGTACCGATCGTGTCGGTTATCTGCTGGAGCAAACAGACGACAGGACGCAACATATTCGATTTGACGATCAATCTTCGTCCGAATCAAAGGGTACCGGTTCTGGCAAATGATCGTCCTCAGGAGCAGGACGTCTTGACCGTGACGGTGTTCTTGTCGCCGGTGCATCCATGCGTTGCGGGCGACCACCTTCACGACCGATTGCACTTTCAAGATCTGCGAGATCGATGAAGTGGTCTGCCTGCCGGCGAAGTTCGTCTGCAACCATCGGCGGCTGGGTCTGAAGCGTTGATACGACACTCACGCGGCGGCCGCGCTGCTGAATGGCTTCGACGACAGAGCGGAAGTCACCGTCGCCAGAAAATATGACCACGTGATCGAGATGCTCTGCCAACCGCATGGCGTCCACGGTCAATTCAATGTCCATGTTGCCTTTGACCTTGCGACGGCCGGTCGCGTCGGTGAATTCCTTCGTCGGCTTGGTGATCATCGTGTAGCCGTTGTAGTCCAGCCAATCGATGAGGGGGCGGATCGAGGAATACTCCTGGTCCTCAGCGATCGCCGTGTAGTAAAGCGCACGGATCAAATTGCCGCGCTGCCCGAACCAGCCAAGCAGGCGCTTATAATCGATGTCGAAGCCCAACGACTTGGAAGTCGCATAGAGATTGGCACCGTCAATGAATAGCGCAACGCGCTCGTTCTGACGAATTGGCATGGGACGTCCTATTCTTCTGTCTTGGTCGCCTTAATCAACGCGGCGAAATACAAAATGCTACCTGGAACCGCCGAGACCACATTGGGTTCGCGCCCATCTGCAGAGTACATACGATAGAGTCTAAAAAAGCGATATGTTGACCAACAACCCTGCGAGAGTGCTCTAAAAGAGACTAACGTGTGTTGCCATTTGGTAAAACTGCTTCACGGTATACCGTACATTGCATACATAAGTGAAACCGTGGTCTCCGTCTAGTCCAGCTAACCGGCTGTTGCAACTCTAATATTTCGGTATTCAGGTCGGTGCACGCTTAATTGAACAGCTTGTCAGTTAGCGGAGTAACCAAGCCTCCGACTACAGAGTGAAAGCTGGAACCCCATGATTTGCGTCTTTTTGCGGACTGTGTCATATGTTTCGCTTACCAGAAATCCGACCTCGAAAGGCTGATCGACATGGCTCGAGTCACAGTTGAAGATTGCGTGGATAAAGTTCAGAACCGGTTCGAACTGGTTTTGCTGGCGGCGCATCGGGCGCGGAACATCTCCGGTGGTAGTGCGATTACCGTTGAGGAAGACAACGACAAGAATCCAGTTATTGCGCTTCGCGAAATTGCCGAACAGACAATTGGCCCTGAAGACATGAAGGAAGGTCTCATTCACGATCTTCAGAAAAACGTCGAAGTGGACGAACCGGAAGCAGCAGCTGCGCCAACGCTTGCCGTCGAACGGCGCACACCTATTCTGGGCCGCGACGACTATGGCAGTGACACTGTCGTCGACGTGCTGACTGAAGAGCAGCTGTTGCGTGGTCTTGAGACCATGACTCCAACTGAGCCATCAGCGCAGGGCGGCAATGGTCCAAGGGACCGTAGTCGCTAAGCAATTGCTGAACATAGCGGGTTGTCCCGATATAGAGTACGGGGACTGGTGCTTATGGCGTCGGTCCCCTTTTGTTTAGCGCTTTGGGTTGGCACATTGGCTGGTGTTGCTTCATCGGCCTTTGTTTCGACCGTTGCAGCGTTGTTAGAAGCGAGTTTAGAATTGCCAAGCGCCTATGGTCATTCTGGCACCGAGTTGTGTCACTTGAATGAGCGAATGGCTTTTCAAACTTAGGAGTGAGATCGTCGATGATGCGCCAGTACGAGCTTGTTGAGCGCGTTCTGAGCTATCATCCTGATGCTGATGAAGCGCTGCTGAACCGGGCCTACGTCTATGCCATGAAGGCGCATGGGCAACAAACCCGGAAGTCTGGCGATCCGTATTTTTCACATCCGCTGGAAGTTGCTGCCATTCTTACTGAATTGCGGCTAGATGATGCGACCATCGCAACCGCGCTCTTGCACGATGTCATTGAAGATACGCCCACGACGCGGACTGAGATCGATGAGATGTTCGGGGCTGAAATAGGTGCCCTGGTGGATGGATTGACGAAGATCCGTCGTTTGGACCTGGTGTCGAAACAGGCTGAACAGGCCGAAAACTTTCGTAAACTCCTGGTCGCTATCTCGTCTGACATTCGCGTCTTGCTCGTGAAGCTTGCCGATCGTCTGCACAACATGCGGACCATGCAGCACATGAAGCCAGACAGCCGCAAACGAATCTCTCTGGAAACGATTGAAATCTATGCGCCGCTTGCTGGACGCATGGGGATGCAAGCGCTTCGCGATGAGCTTGAGGACCATGCCTTTAAGTGGCTGGAACCGGAGGCCTATCGGACTGTTACCGAGCGACTCGATGCGATCAGAGAGAAGAACAAGGGCTTGGTCGATGAAATCTGCGAGATCCTTGATGCGAAACTGACGCAGAAAGGCATGTTTGCGAAAGTTTCAGGTCGCGAAAAACGTCCCTATTCCGTATGGCGTAAAATGGTCACGAAGCAGATCAGCCTTGAGCAATTCTCGGACATTTTCGCGTTTCGGTTGGTCGTTGATACAATTGAGGATTGCTACCGAGTTCTGGGGATTATTCACCAGGAGTGGAAGACGATCCCGGGACGGTTCAAGGATTACATTTCGACGCCGAAGCGCAACGGATATCGATCGATACATACGACAGTGGCGGGTCCGCGATATCAACGCGTTGAGCTGCAGATCAGAACCCATCACATGCATGACGTGGCTGAATATGGTGTGGCTGCGCATGCTATCTACAAGGATGATGCAGCGAGCCTGGACGAGGCCCGGGTGCACTTGAAAAATGGCTCACTAGATCACGCTGCGCCGTATGCGGGCCTGCGCAAAATGGTTGGGTCGCTGCTTGAGGGTGCCGATGCGCAGGAGGTTTTGGAACATACCAAACTGGAACTCTTCCAGGACCAGGTTTTCTGTTTCACGCCGAAAGGCCTTTTGATAGCGCTGCCGCGCGGTGCGACGGTTCTAGATTTCGCCTATGCGGTGCACACCGACATTGGAAATCGCGCCGTCGGAGCCTCTGTAAACGGGCGCCACATGCCGGTTGATACGCGATTGCGCAATGGTGACGAAGTTGAGGTTTTGACCTCGGAAACACATTCACCACCACCGGCGTGGGAAGCCTTCGTGATTACAGGGCGTGCGAGGAGTGCGATCCGGAAGGCTGCTCGTGATGCTGTTCGCAAACAGTTCGGTGGCCTAGGGCGGCATCTGCTTTCCCAGGCTTTGGAAGCCGAGGGGTATGCGTTTGACGGTGCGCTGCTGCAGGAGGCTTTGCCGCGGCTTGGCAACACCTTGCACTCTGTCGATGATGTGATGGCGAAGGTGGCGCGGAATGAACTTCCAGTTAGCGACGTCGTTAGGGCGATGTTCCCGGACGCGAAACTTGCAACGAAGGCACCGGCAAAACGCCCTAAAAATCGACACGCACACGTCCAAGGCCAAGAGGGTTGGTTCAGCCTGGGGCGTGAGCGACACGTCAAGTTTCGACGCTCTGATGAGGGTGAGAACGCCTCGCAGCAGCCAATTGGATCTGCATTGCCGATCCGTGGGACGCAATCCGATCTGCCGGTTTGCTTTGCCGAAGGCGGTGCACTTCCGGGAGATCGGATTGTTGGTGTCTTGACGCAAGATGAGGGAATCCGCATCTTCCAGATCCACTCGCCGAAGTTGAAAGCGTACGAACACGAAAACTGGATCGATGTGGCCTGGGATGTTGATCCGGCGAACCCTGTTCGGTTCTCGGCGCGTATTACGGTCACCACGCGAAACGAACCAGGGACGCTTGCGCAAATTGCCCAATTGATCGGGGCGCGTGATGGGAATATTGACTCGCTAAAAATGATTAATCGTGGGCCCGAGTTCACCGAGATGTATCTCGATGTCGAGGTGTGGGACCTTGATCACTTAAACCAAATAATTATGTCTCTGAGAGCAGATAGCGTTGTTAGTCGCGTCGAACGCGTGTTCGATTAGCGTTGGCTTTTTTTGGACATTGAACGGTGTAAGTTGGTGGGAAAAACAGTGTCTTCGAGCTGGGGGGCTCACTGAATGCTATTTGGACGGCGCACACCGCCGAATGTTTCGGAACGGATCAGGGTCCTGATTTGGCCCAGACGAAGCTGGGACCGTTCAATCCGGTATGTTCTTCTCAGACTTATGCGCGTTCCCGCAACGCCTCACCAACTTGCCCTGGGATGCGCTATTGGCGTTTTTGCCGCTGTTACACCGTTGGTTGGAGCGCAGATGCTCTTTGCAGGCGTTGTTGCGGTTGCGCTAAAAGCAAGCTTTGCAGCAGCCATGATCGGTACTCTGTTCGGGAATCCAGCGGTTTGGGCAGTTGTTTGGCCGGCGACCTATTCAACTGGGGCCTACCTGCTGGGTTTGCCAGTGGGCCTCGGTGATATTCAGATCAGTTCAGAGTTGGCGCGTTTCGGCGATGCCTTGTTTCAGTTCTCACCTGATATGTTTGCAGCGGCGTTTGCTGTGGTGTGGCCATTGTGGAAGCCGATGATCCTGGGTACATTCCCGGTTGGGCTTGTTATTGCAGGCGCTTTTTACATGATCTGTCGGCGCGCAGCTGAGCTTCATCAGTTGCGCCGCAAAGGCCGGACGTATTCGTCGAGTTCTTGGCCATTGGGATATTTCGTTGCAACCTATGACCCTGCCCAAAGCTAATCTGCCTTTGAGGCTCGGCGTTAATATTGATCATGTTGCGACGCTGCGGAATGCGCGGGGTGGAGCGCATCCAGATCCCGTCCGTGCCGCTCACATTGCGATATCGGCAGGGGCTGATGGTATTACAGCGCATTTGCGGGAAGATCGGCGGCATATTCGCGATGACGACATCGCACGGCTGAAAGCTGAGATTACGCGCCCTTTGAACTTTGAAATGGCCGCAACCGACGAGATGGTCGCTATTGCTCTGAAAACGGTGCCGAACGCCTGTTGTCTCGTGCCTGAACGGCGAGAGGAACGTACAACCGAGGGTGGATTGGACGTTGTCTCCGGTGGTGACCAACTTCAGCGCGTGATTGGGCCTTTGCGTGAGGCTGGAATACGCGTTTCGCTGTTCATTGCACCTGATGCGCGCGCGGTTGAAGCTTCGGCAGCGCTTGGTGCTGACATTGTGGAACTGCACACAGGGCCTTACTGTGAAGCGGCGCTTGAGAACAATGCCGGTGCTATTCAGTCGACTCTTAAAGCTCTGCGCGAGAGTGCTGGGTTAGCACATGCGGCAGGACTTGAGGTTCATGCGGGTCATGGTTTGACGTTCAATACGGTGGGCGCGGTTGCGGCCATGCCGGAGATGGTTGAGTTAAACATCGGACAATTCCTGGTCGGTGAGGCTGTGTTTATCGGTCTTGGTGAGGCCGTGTCGCAGATGCGTGAGATGATGGCGTCGGCGCGCCAACTGGCCCTTACTGACCAGCTTGCGGCGGACACATGATCTTAGGTCTTGGGAATGATCTGACCGATATTCGCCGCATTGAGAAAACTCTGGCGAGATTTGGAGACCGTTTCCTGGATCGTGTTTTTACCGATCACGAACGTCAGCGCGCAGAGCGCCGCCCTTTGTTGCGCGCTGCGACATACGCCAAGCGTTTTGCTGCAAAGGAAGCTTGCTCAAAGGCCCTAGGGACGGGGATGCGTCAAGGTGTAGCTTGGCGACAAATGGGTGTCGTGAATTTGGCTTCAGGACGTCCCACACTTGTGCTCACCGGGGGTGCTTCAAAACGTCTGGAACTGCTCACTCCTGATGGTCATGAAGCAAGGATTGATCTTACATTGACCGACGATTTCCCGCATGCCCAGGCGATCGTGATCATATCAGCGGTTCCAGTTAAACGCGACGGACCTTGATTGTGGCGGTCACACGGCTTTGCGGTGGTAGAGCGAGCGGGAGGTGTCCGGGCCGTGGCGATGAAGCGACGATGTTGCGATATCACTGTTAGTCGTGATGGTTTTCGATGTCCGCCAATTGCGATGGGTGCTTAAACTGGCTATAGCCAGCGCTTGATCTTTCCTGCAATCGCCCAGGTTGTCCTCTACAGACGGTATGACCCTGTCGAAGCAGTCGTAACGCACGCGCAGTGGATTTTTTAGGACAAACCGTCCTTGGGGATTAAGAAGAGGCAGGCGGCGGATCTTTCGCACTTTCGGCCTCCTTTTGGAGCACTCTATGAGTTTGAGCACGAACGCCAAGCGCGCCACCGAGAGTGGATGGTGGGAAACGATTAAGATCGTCATCCAGGCCCTGGCCATCGCGATGGTTGTTCGGGTTTTCTTCTACCAGCCGTTTAACATCCCATCGGGATCTATGAAGCCGACACTGCTGGTTGGCGATTATCTATTTGTGTCAAAGCTCTCATACGGTTACTCGCGCTTTTCGTTCCCGTTCAGCCCGAACTTGTTTGGTGAGGGGACCCGTGTCTTTTCCGGCAAGCCGGAACGGGGTGACGTCGTTGTTTTTAAACTGCCTCGCGACCAAGAAACCGATTACATCAAGCGGGTTATCGGGCTTCCCGGCGACGAGATCGTCGTCCGCAGCGGTGTTGTTTTCATTAACGGTAAAGAGGTTCCGCGTAAGAGCGACGGTGAATTCAAAACCGTGAGTGATACAGGACGCCCTCGCACAATTCCGCAGTATATCGAGACGTTGCCAAACGGCGTGACGTACAAGGTTCTGGATGCCGATCCGCAGGGGCCGTTTGATAACGTCGGGCCTTATACGGTACCGGCTGGGAACTACTTCATGATGGGTGACAACCGGGATAACTCCACAGATTCTCGCGCCTTGTGGGGTGTTGGGTATGTTCCGCATGAAAACCTGATCGGGCGTGCCGAGATTATCTTTTTCTCGGGTGCGGTGGATGAGCCTGGGGCTTTGGAGTGGACGAGCCCTTGGACGTGGCCTTTTGATGTGCGCTGGGGACGGTTTTTCTCATTTGTTCGATAACGTTGGCTTTTCGCCAGCGTGCGGTCGTTCTATGTAAACTGGATGCTTAAACCGCGACCTCACCCCAAGCTTGAGAAGGCGCTCGGGTATAAATTCAAGTCTCAAGACTTACTGCAACGCGCTTTGACCCATTCCAGCGTGACGACGGGTGCGCGTGGGCGGAAAGCAGCGCAGACGGCTTCGGCTGACGGTTTTAGGGCCATTGGAGACAACGAGCGGCTAGAGTTTATAGGCGACCGGGTTTTGGGGTTGTCGATTGCGGAACTGCTGGCCGAGCGATTCCCGGATGCAACCGAAGGTGAGCTTGCCAGGCGTTTCAACTGGTTGGTGTGCGGCGATGCCTGTGCGGCCGTTGCCAAAGATATCGATCTAGGCAGCTCTGTTGTTATTTCGGACAGCGAGGCTGCTGGAGGCGGTCGAGGTCGTGACTCGATCATGGCGGACGCAATGGAGGCTGTCCTAGCTGCCGTGTTTCTTGATGCGGGGTTTGAAAAAGCCCGCTTGGTGGTGCGCAGATTGTGGGAGCCCTATACGCATCGCCTGCCGACCATTGCAATTGATGCAAAGACTGCACTGCAGGAATGGGCGCAAGGACAGGGTTTGGCCTTACCACGTTACGTCGAATTGAAGCGGACCGGCCCTGATCATGCCCCGAAGTTTACATCCGAGGTTCGGATTGAAAAACATGAGCCCGCACAGGGTGAAGGAGCATCAAAGCGTGTTGCTGAACAATCGGCTGCAGGCTCCTTCCTCGTACGCGAGGGCATTTGGGAAAGTACGGACTTAGATGGCAAACACTGATGAAGGCAACGGCGCGGGCGAAGTGCCAGACGATGGTGAAGGTTCGCCATCTGACGGGGCAAAGCGCTGCGGCTTCGTCGCTATTGTTGGTGCGCCTAACGCTGGAAAGTCGACGCTGGTCAATGCGTTGGTCGGTGCGAAGGTGACGATCGTTTCGCACAAGGTCCAGACAACGCGTGCGCCGGTTCGCGGAATTGTCGCCCATGGACAAAGCCAGTTGGTGTTTCTCGATACGCCAGGCATTTTCCAGCCAAAGCGGCTGTTGGACCGGGCCATGGTTGAGGCGGCCTGGGGTGGTGCCGGTGACGCCGACATTGTTGCGTTGATCGTTGATGCCCAAAAGGGATTGACCGAAGATGTGGGACGCATCGTCGATAAGCTTGAAGGCGCAGGGGGTCGTCGTCGGATTTTGCTGGTCAACAAGATTGATCGGTTGGCCGACAAGGCGAAGCTATTGGCGTTGGTTTCCGAACTGACCGCGCGTGTGTCTTTCGATGAGGTGTTTATGATCTCAGCACTGAACTGCGATGGTCTTGATGCGCTGCGTAATTATCTTGCGGGAGCTGTTCCAGTTGGTCCCTGGCACTATCCAGAAGACGAGATGTCGGATTTACCGGTGCGCATACTGGCTGCTGAGATCACACGCGAAAAGATCTACAATCGTCTTCACGACGAGCTGCCCTATGCCATTACTGTCGAAACGTCGGATTGGAAGGTGTTACGCAACAAATCCGTCCGTGTTGAGCAGACGATTTATGTAGAACGCGACAGCCAGAAAGCGATCGTGCTTGGGAAGGGTGGTCAAACGGTGAAGCAGATTTCATCGGATGCGCGCGCTGATATTTCTGAGATCATCGAGCAACCGGTGCATTTGTTCTTGTTCGTGAAAGTCCGGCAGGGTTGGGGAGGCGATCCAGAGCGGTTCCGAGAAATGGGGCTGGCGTTTCCGAAGGGGTAATCGCATCGTGCACTGCGGTTTGATGTTGGAGACACTTGGTTTTGCAGATTGATCGGGCATATCGGATCCGTTCTTACGGCTTGACCATGATTGTTGGTTTTTGTGCATCGATATGGTTGATCGGCTCTGCAGATGCCGCCGTCCGCGTATGTAAGCCGTTGGTCGTTGGGCAGATTGAACAGGCTGCAACTGAGAAAGATGCCAAGCGCGCTGCGCTTGCCAGTTGGGTCGAAAAATCGAAACGTGCTGGCATGGAATACCCAAGCTGGCGGCTTGCCAATAACCGACGACTCAGGTGCGAAGTTGTCGGGCGGCAACACGAATGCGTCGTGCTTGGACAACCGTGTACAATCCGACAAGTGGCACCCAAGCCGCCGTTGCAGCCCGATGCAAGGGAGATTGGGACGTAGTTGTTTCCCTTAAGACGTAATTGTTGCCCTAAGAGAGAGACGTGAGACCGAAGCATGCAGTGGGAAGATGAAGGCATTGTTCTTTCTGTTCGCCCCCACGGCGAGACGGTCGCTGTTTGTGAACTGTTTACGCGGGCGCATGGGCGTCATCTGGGGTTGGTGCATGGAGGGCGGTCGCGAAAGAAGCGTCCCACACTGCAGCCCGGTAATCATGTTGATGCAGTTTGGAAAGCACGTCTTAGCGAGCATCTCGGATCGATGAGTGTCGAGTTGCAGCGTGGGTATGCGGCGACCGCCATGTCGGACCCCATTGCCTTGAACGGCTTGCAAAGCCTGACTTGGTTGTTGAGGCTGATGCCGGAGCGCGATCCGTTTGCAAGCCTCTATGAAGTGACTTTGTTTGTACTTGGGTATCTGGACGATGTGGACGTCTGGCCGGCATTGATGGTGCGCTGGGAGTTGATGCTGCTCAACGAGCTTGGTTTTGGGCTGGACCTGACCTCATGTGCCTCGACGGGGCAGACGGAGGATCTTGCTTATGTCTCGCCAAAGAGTGGTCGGGCCGTTTCGGTGCATGCTGGTGAGCCCTATAAGGACCGACTGCTATGCCTACCTGCGTTTCTAGAGCAAAACGGGGGCAACCGTGGGCCCACACACGTCGATGATGTGCTGGCTGGCTTTGAGCTCACGGGGCATTTTCTTGAGACGCGGGTTTTGCAGCCCCAGGATCAGTCTTTGCCGGATGCGCGGATGCGAATGCTTGAGTTGTTTGTGCGTCGCCAGGCGGATCAACCGACAAACGTTGTCAGTTTGTAACGCAGTGCGTGGATGATCCCAGCTGATGCCTATGGCCTTGTTGGCAAAGGTGGGATGGGCGTTCGCGACGTGGTCGCCGGTTTGCGATTGATGCGGTTCCGCGACAGCGTGCGTTTTTGTTCTACCGCCACCGAAACGCTGCCCGCTGAACGGCCCTTCACAACATAAACCCGCCCATCTGAAGCAGCAAAGCGTGACCTTAGCCGGACTTTTTTGCCTGCCTTTGCCTTTGCACTCTTGAATTGCAGTGTGTTTGGAACGCAATCACTGTGGCGTACGGCAAAGCCAGGTTTGACGTCGTGGGTTTCACCGCCATACGCGTAAGTTACTGTGGTCACAGATGAATTTGAGACCTGAAAGCTGTACGCCTCGCTCTGTGGTCGGCCGAAGAGCTGTACCGAGATGTACTTGGGGTGCTTGTCGGGTGCGCGGACGACGGCGATACCAATTTCGGTGACATGCGGCTGAAGCAGATTGCGCCGGTGGCCTGGTGAGTTGAGCCAGCCTTCCATCGCGAGTTCGGCAAGGCCGTTGGATGAAAATCCGCGACTGTTGAGGTGAAGTGCTAGGTTTTCTGCGATCTGGCAGTATTTGTAACCCGCTTCTACAGCCCGATCTTCTGGACCGCGCCCGTCCGCATCATGAGCGAACTTGTTGGTGGCGGCCAGGAGCCTCGCGTAGTCGATTGCAGCCTGATCCAGCTGTGTGTTGCGCTTTACCGGGGCCAAGCTCTGCTCTGCGCGTACTTCGTTGGTCAGTGCAATGATCTGCATTTCGACAACGGGAACATCGGGAAGTGCGGGCGTCATGGTCTCTCCGCAAACGGCATTGGCCGTAAAGGGTCATGTGCAAAAGCTGCCGGGGAAGGTCGCTCTTTGATGAAACTGAAGAGCGTTTCCACCGATTGCCCAAAATTCAGCACGTTGTGGGGGCGGGCTGCAAGTGCCGATTGTTATCCAGTGTTTTGGGCGAAACTGGTGTGCGTGAAATCACATTTATGGAAGCTCCGTGTCGAGGCAGCACTTGAGCTTGCGGCGCTGGAGGCCTAGTCGGTGGGTATGAGTGACAAACCGATTCTGCCTGGACCAGACGGCTCCGAGCCCGTCAACCTGAAAGACGCTCTCGAAGAGCGTTATCTCGCGTATGCGCTGTCAACGATCATGGGGCGGGCCCTACCTGACGTTCGTGACGGTTTGAAGCCTGTGCACCGTCGCATTCTTTATGCCATGCGTGAGCTTAAGCTCAATCCGGATCAGGGCTATAAAAAGAGCGCCCGGATCGTGGGTGACGTAATCGGTAAGTATCACCCGCACGGCGATCAATCGATCTACGACGCGCTGGTCCGGCTGGCGCAGGATTTTGCGGTGCGCTATCCACTCGTCGACGGTCAGGGCAACTTTGGCAACATTGACGGCGATAACGCTGCTGCAATGCGGTACACCGAAACGCGGATGACCGACGTTGCCAAGTTGCTGCTTGATGGCATCGATGAAGACACCGTCGATTTCAGGCTGACGTTCGATAACGTCACCGAAGAGCCATCTGTTCTCCCGGCTGCCTTTCCGAACCTTCTGGCGAATGGGTCGTCGGGTATTGCGGTTGGCATGGCGACGAACATTCCGCCGCACAACGTTGCTGAATTGTGCGATGCGGCACTCCATCTGATCAAATACCCGAATGCGACCGTCGAGAAGTTGGTCGAGTTTGTGCCGGGACCGGACTTCCCGACCGGGGGGGTGATTGTCGAACCGGCTTCGCAAATTCTGGAAGCCTACAAAACGGGACGTGGCGGTTTCCGACTGCGTGCGAAGTGGGAGCGGGAAGAAACCGGTCGGGGCGGCTATCAGATCGTCATTACGGAAATTCCCTATCAGGTTCAAAAAGCCAAGTTGGTCGAGAAGATCGCTGAGCTTTTGATGGAGAAGAAGCTGCCCCTGCTTGGCGATGTCCGTGACGAGTCGGCGGAAGAAATCCGGCTGGTTCTTGAGCCGAAGTCGCGCACTATTGATCCGACGCTTTTGATGGAAAGCCTGTTCAAGCTGACTGAGCTTGAACTCAGGTTTGGCCTGAACATGAACGTTTTGTCGGGCGGGCAGATCCCGAACGTCCTCTCGTTGCGGGATGTGTTGAAGCAGTGGCTGGAACACCGTGTTGAGGTGTTGGTCCGCCGCTCGCAGTACCGTCTCAATAAGATTGAGCACCGGCTTGAGGTGCTGGACGGCTACTTGATCGCCTTCCTCAATATTGATGAAGTGATCAGGATTGTCCGGTTCGAAGACGAGCCGAAAGCCAAGCTGATCTCGACGTTCAAACTGTCGGAAGTTCAAGCTGAAGCTGTTTTAAACCTTCGCTTGCGGGCTTTGTCGAAGCTGGAAGAAGTGGAGATCCGCGCGGAACACGAGCGGCTTTCCAAGGAACGCGACGGCATCAAAGCGCTCTTGGCTTCTGAGGATCTGCAATGGAAGCGGATAAGCGAAGAGGTCAAGGAAACTAAGAAGACGTTTGGGAAAAACACCGAGTTGGGGCGTCGCCGCTCTGACCTGGGTGATGCGCCAGTCGTCGATATCGATCTTGATCAGGCGTTTGTTGAGAAAGAGCCGATTACCGTTGTTCTGTCCGAAAAGGGTTGGCTGCGGGCGATGAAGGGACACCATGACGATGTCTCGCGGTTTGAGTTTAAACAGGGTGACGAGCTGAAGCAGGCGTTCCAGGCGCATACGACGGACAAGATCCTCGTGTTTGCAACGAACGGTCGTTTCTTTACGCTTGAGGCCAGTCAGCTACCGGGAGGACGCGGGCATGGCGAACCGGTCCGTCTGATGGTGGATTTGGAACAGAACCACGACATCGTCACGGCTTTTGTCCACGAGCCGGGCCGAAAGCTGGTTGTGGCCTCGTCTGCGGGATACGGGTTCTTGGTGGCTGAGGCTGATGTTGTGGCTTCGACGCGCAAGGGTAAGCAGGTCTTGAATGTGAGTGAGCCGGACGAGGCGAGGTGCGTTGTTCCGGTTGATGGTGATACGATTGCGACCGTGGGTGAAAACCGGCGCTTGTTGATCTTCAAGGCGTCGGAAGTCAACGAAATTACGCGCGGGAAAGGTGTGATCCTGCAGCGCTTTAAAGACGGCGGACTTTCGGATGTAACGACTTTTGACGCGGCTGACGGTTTGAGCTGGGTTGATGCCGCGGGGCGGACCTTTACGGTTGGCCTTGACGAAGTGGAAGAGTGGGTTGGGCAGCGTGCCCAGGCGGGACGAACAGTGCCAAAAGGCTTCCCGCGATCTTTGAAGTTTGGGTGGAGCCTTTGAGTTTGTTCGAGTGGCGCGCAAGCAAATGCCTGAAGACTGGGGGGATAGGTGCAGTTGTCCTTTCACTTGGACTGGTGCTGTCGGTTGTCGGTCGGTCACCTTCGGTTATGGCGCAGCCTGCTCCCGAGTGTGCGCGCGGTGATTTTGAGGCGGTTGTCGATGAGGCCGGGAGTGCACTGCGCTCATTGAACTCGGCCAACAAGCCGCGATTTCAAGCGAAGTTGCGTGAACTTAAGGACAAGCGGGCGTGGTCGCATGAAGCGTTTTTGAAGAATGCTGCGACCTATGTGCGCGATGAAAAGACCAATGTCTTTGATGCGTCCTCCCAACAACTGCTTGCCGAAATAGCCGAGCTTGGCCAAGAGGGATCAGAGGCTGCGGAACCGGACTGCAAGCTACTTATGGGGTTGCGCGAGCGCATGATGAAACTGGTTTCTGCGCAAAAAGAGAAGTGGGCGTATATGTTTGGAAAGATCGAAAAAGCGCTTTCTGAATAAGTCATTTATCAGCTTTTCTCGGTTTTATTGACCGAGGCCTGATTGTGTTGATTTCTTGAAATTTGTTTTCCAGGGTTGATTTGGCAGGTTCGCTATGAGATATAGCGTGCGTCGATAATAGTTATGAGGCTTTGGACACGTGCTACGAACACATCAACATTTGCTATCAGTGAAAGCAGATGCTGCGTGGCGTAGTGCGCGCGGGGTCTGCCAGGATTTGGCGGATGACTGCGGCGTCCCTTACGGAAGCTAACGCTTTCAGCCCTTTGCTGATTTGCATAGGGTTGTGCCTATGGTCATCGTGTCTGCTGCTCTCATGCAGGTGGGCCGCTGGTCACCGACATTCCTTCACGAGATTTGAAATAACGGCGTACCAAAGCACTCGTCGCGCATGGAGCCAGACTTCGGTTCCAATGCGTATGCATGGCTTTCATGGCGCTAGCTGATTGTGAAGCGGCTCCGCTGCTCTCCAATTATAGGCGCTCATTGGCATTGCCGTTTGTTGGTTGAATTGAATTTGCATTGTCTTTGATTTTGCAAATTCAATTTATTGGCGACTATTCGCAGCTGTCTATTCCATTCCGGAGCGTTGGTTTCGGGGCATGATGATGGCTGGAATTTTTTCAAACTCTCTAATTCCAACCTGCTTTTCGAAAAGACAATTCGAGGCTGGTCATGTTTGTCAAAAATCAATCGAACCAACTGGTCGAGTTTGAGATTGCCCGGTTCCCGAAGGTCTATCGGCGTAGGTTGCGTCGGTTGGTTTCGGGGTCTGCCCCATTAAGTGATCTTCTTGTTTCCTTTCCTGCGGCAGCGTTTGCGCTTGTCTCGGGGTTTGGGACGGTTGATGGGCGTGGGAACGCGGTTGCCTTGATCAAAGCTGGTGCGTCGTTGAAAGCTGTGTCGGAGGTTTTGGGACTACCGTTTTGGGCTCGGAAACTTCCTCCAGAGGCATTTGCTGCTCCCATTGGAGACCTTCCTTCGGACGCTGACTTCGGACGTCGGATGATGAACCAACTTCCAAAGGATAACGACGTGACTGACCTCTGGCTTGGTGCTGTACTTGAGGCGCTGCGGGTTGGTGATCAACCGTTTGCCCTTTGGGTTGCGGGTCAAAAGAAGCTGAGCTTGCTTGATCATCCGTTGCGTCCAGCGGTGATCTGGTTGCTGGCGGCGTTCGCCTGGGCATCACGTAACGATCAGGCTGCGGGGTTCAATTCGATCAACAAACGCTGGTCGAAGGGGACCGCACTAAAGACGGCGCAGCGTGCGGCGGCTGAATGGGCGTTGCGCCTCATTGCTGAGGCGGAGCGTCAACCTGCGAAGCGAGGACCTGGTCGGTACAGCCTTCGCAACCGCCAGGCTGGGTATGCTGTTGTGGTCTTGCAGACGGCTGCGGAACTGAACGAGGAGGGGCGTCTGATGAACCACTGTGTTGGCACATATGCCAATGAGGTGGCGCGGGGACACTGCCTTATCTTCGGGATCCGTCGAGATGGGCACCGTGTTGCAACGATGGAAGTTCGTTGCTCCCGGAACCCTGAAGCGTTGCCGCACATCGCTCAGCTTCAGGGGCCAGGTAACTCGCGTGTCTCGGCTGAAGTGCGTGAGCGCGTGCGGATGTGGTTGTTGCAGCATGCGTCCGACCCAGTCGGTGGTGCTGATACCGATGCGGGAACGTTGCTGACCGATCCTAAGAAGTGGCGTGCCTTGTGGGCTCCACATCAGGATGCAGTGCCAGCCGCGTTTCCTGGTGGTCAGGTGCCAAAGCCTTCAGAGGTTCGGCACGTGGCGATGTTGCTCCAGCAGATGGCTGGTTGGTGACCTAAGAAGAAGGGGAGGCTGCAGATGCGGCCTCCCCTTTGTTCGTTTCCTAGGTGGTTCTGTCGAAGTGCTCTGTCGGTTTAGCTCACGGCCAAGTCGTGGACGGCAAATAATTTGGCCTCATCTGTCCAAACCTGGGTGGCTGTCCACCCCGCGCTCTGCGCCAAAGCATGGAACCGTTCGATGGTATATTTGTGCGAGTTCTCAGTGTGGAGATGCTCACCTTCCGAGATGGCAACGGGTTGAGCAAGACCGTTGATCTTCTGATCGGCCAGGCTGATCAGGTGCATTTCAATGCGGCTGGCCTCGGCATTCCAGATGGCTTCGTGGCGGAACTTGCTCAGGTCGAAGTCCGTGCCGATCACGCGATTGGCGTGGCGGAGAACGTTGAGATTGAACGCTGCTGTGACGCCTGCGCTGTCGTTGTAGGCCGGGATCAAGATGTCCAGCGGCTTGACGAGGTCAGTGCCGATAATGAGGCGGCCTGTTGCCCCCAGTGTTTCATGCATGCTTTTCAGCAGTGCTATGGCGTCCGCTTCCACCATGTTGCCAATGGTTGAACCTGGGAAAAATCCAAGGTGATCCTGCTTCGCATGACCTTCTGGAAGTCTGATGGGTTTTGAGAAATCGGCTGTAACGGGTGTTATCGAAAGCTTTGGAAAGCGTTTTTCCAAGCGCTCTACGGCTTCGTCCAGGGCTGCCTGGCTAATGTCCAGGGGCACGTAACCGGCCAGACTGGTGGCGAATGCCGAGATGAGGATTTCGGTTTTGATACTCGAGCCGGAACCGAATTCGACGAGGACGGTGTCGCGTGATGCTGAGGACGCGATTGCGGGCGCGCAGTCCTTCAAGATGGCTGCTTCGGTGCGCGTCGGGTAGTACTCGGGCTGGCGCGTGATATCCTCGAACAGGTCGCTACCCTTTGCATCGTAAAGGAAGCGGCAGGGAATGGATTTTTTCCGCTGGGTCAGACCTTCAAACAGCGCTGATGCGAAGTCTTGGGCGGTCGTTGCGTCAGTTGCGTTCTGTTGGAGTTTTTCGGCTGCATTCGTTGGCATTAGGCGTCCTCTGCGAGGCGAAGGCCCATGAATTGCCAACGCTGGTGGGGGTAAAAGAAATTTCTGTAGGTGGCACGCGTGTGGTTCGGCGCGGTTGCGCAGGAAGCTCCGCGCAGGACCTGCTGTGAACACATGAACTTGCCGTTGTATTCACCAACTGCGCCATCTGGAGCGCGGTAGCCGGGATAGGCGCTATACGAACTCGAGGTCCATTCCCAGACATCGCCGAACATTTGGTCGATTAGTCCGGGGCGCGCCAATGGTGCGGGGAGAGGTTTGAAGCTTCGGGTTGCGAGCGTATTGGGTTCAGAAAGTCGCGCTTTCGAGGTGGCGATTTCCCACTCGGTTTCAGTCGGTAATCGCTTGCCCGCCCACTTCGCGTACGCGTCGGCCTCATAGTAGCTGACATGGGTGACAGGTGCGGCGGGATCAAGTTTGATCAGGCCGTGCAACGTCATCTGACGCCGGTCATCGTCGCACTTCTCGAAGTATCCAGGTGCATCGATACTGTGTTGTTTGAGCCAGGCCCAGCCGTCAGCCAACCAATGGCGGTGGTCTGTGTAACCACCATCGTCCATGAACGCCATCCACTCGGCATTTGTCACGAGGCGGTTTGCTAGCCGAAATGGTCGTACAAGTGTGTCGTGCCGTGGGCTCTCGTTGTCGTAGGAGAAGCCCGATCCGTCATGTCCAACGGCATAGATCCCACCGTCAAAAGGTACGAACGCTGCTGGGCGTGTTGAATTTTGGCTGTCGGTGTTCTGTGTGCTGCGGTCTTGATCTGCGATGTAGGCTGGGCGCAGAGGCTGGGCTGCAAACAGGGCAAGGATGTCGGTTAGAATAAGCTCTTGGTGCTGCTGTTCATGGTTGATGCCGAGTTCAACGAGTTCCTTGACAGCGTCGATCTGGCCTTCTTCGCGTTGACCAAGGTCTTTAAGAGCTTGATCAACATGCGCGCGGTAGCTGCGGACCTCCCCGGCAGACGGGCGCGTGAGTAGTCCTCGTGATGCGCGAGGGTGCCGGTCACCTTTTGCTTCGTAATATGAGTTGAAGCAGTACTCGAACGCGTCTGAGTAGCGCCTGTAATCGGGCAGATGTGGTTCAAGCAGAAAGCTCTCGAAGAACCACGTCGTATGCGCTAGGTGCCATTTGGTGGGGCTGGCATCATCGCTTGCCTGGACTGTTTGATCCTCATTGCTCAAGGGTGCCGCTAAGTCCGACGACAGCTGCCTCGTTTCAAACAGCCGATGATAAAGCGCGTCGGTGTCGGCGCCGTCTGGCTCTAAAGCCGACGTTCGGTCTGTCGGCGTAATAAGCGGATCGGAAGACTGAAGAGGTAACGATGTTCCAGTCATGTCGCCTCCCTTTCAATTTAACGGACGCGGAGGTTCGAGCAGGGATGACTGGGCAGTCAACCGTAGTTCGTAAACGCTACAGGGTCGGAGATGGTTCGCTGACGTGGCGAAAAAATGATCATTGGACGTGGCTGTTTGCCCGCACCTTTGGCCAATGCCACTCATCGCATCCACAATGCGTTCTGGCGTATCAGCCTTTTTCATTCAAACTCATAGAGTTAAAATGTTTGCACCTGATCACGGATTGGGTGTGCGACGGACCCAGCCCTCTGCCGTCAAATGTTCTTGAGGCTGGAAGCGTGTCTTGTAGTTCATCTTTTTCGAGCCGTCGATCCAGTAGCCGAGGTACAGGTACGGAAGGCCGAGCTTTCTAGTCCGTTCGATGTGTTCGAGGATCATGTATGTTCCAAGACTACGGTTGTCTTCTTCTGGGTCGAAAAAGCTGTAGACCATGGAGATGCCGTCTGAAAGTCGGTCACAAAGTGCAGCTGCCTTGAGCGGCCAGCTCTGTTCGTAGCTGTCGAGAGGCGCATCGGGCTTGCTGCGATATTCAGTGACGAACGTGTCAATGACACTGTCTTCAACCATCATAGCGTAGTCCAGCACGGTCATATCGGCCATGCCGCCATCAAAGTGACGGGCATCGATGTAGGACCGGAAAAGACTGTATTGCTCGGATGTGGGAACGGAGGGCACGCAGGTCGCAGCCAAGTCACGGTTCTTTTCCATCAAGCGGCGCATGGATTTGCCGGGAACAAATTCGTCAACGGCGACGCGCACGGACACGCAAGCTTGACACCCCTCACAGTAGGGCATGTAGGCAATGTTCTGCGAGCGACGAAAGCCGCCCTTCAAGAGGTTGTCGATGAGGGCGCGCGGTTTTTCAGGCGTCAAGTGTGTGAAGAGTTTTCGCTCGTAACGGTCTTTCAGGTACGGACATGGCTGAGGCGCCGTAACGTAAAACTCGGGAAAGTGCTTTTGCTGTTCTGTCATCTGTCCCTATTCCCGCGAGCCTACGCGCACGTTACTGGAGCGTACTCCATGATACGTGTGCAATCCTTGCGGGATCAAGAAGATCGATCGTACATCACCGCTCTGAGGTGCCGTTTAAGGGGTGAGCGTGTCGTTGCGCGCGCGTTTAAGGCTTTGGCGGGGTGCTCGGCGTAGCTGCAACATATGGTTTTGGGTGTTCATCGCCGCGTTCCCGGCTGTCTCAGACTACTTAACCGGGGGTGCTCAGAGTTGGGCTGCCAGTCGGGTTAAGGTATTCAAGAGCGAGCCTTCGGCCTGAATTCCCTCAATTCGCGGATCGATGCCTGCGTGCATCAATGTGGCTAGGCCAATCATCGCACAGATAAAGAACGTGATTGTCAGGATGCTGCGCTGGATCGCACGCCCAAATGTGAGCTGAGGCTTACGCTGGGAAGTGGGGTCGTCCTCTGCTGTTGTCATCTTAAGTTCTGACATCCTCACCTTTGCCCCTGCAACACACCGAACTTACAACAGACAATGGACACCTGATCTGCGCGCAAACGCACAAGCCGGTGAAGTCCCGATGTGACGCGTTCGCTCGGTTGCGTTCAGATGTCGAAGATCTGCCTATCGTCCCCCTGCGACACGTGAGCATCGCTGGTCTTGCTTGCTATGCGTGAGGTGTGAGGTCAAGCGTTGCTCGGGCGAAACAGAATCACGAGTGGCGATGCGTGGTGTGGAAGTCACGGGTTGGACAATCGTCGGCCGCCTGCGGGCATTGGCTTTGGTTTGTTTGGTCGTTTTTCGAACGGTCCATTGAAGTCGGCATTGCGGTTTTCAGAGCAATGGTCTGGCCTGTTGAACCATTTTGGTTGTTGCTGGGAAATCGATCTTTCCAGAGCCTAAAACCGGGATGGCACCCACGACCATGAGGGCTTTTGGAATCCAAAGTTCGGGAAAGCCTTTGTCCCGTGCGAAGTCTGCCAACGCACGCCGTTCAGCATCTGGCTTGTCTGTGACCAAGATAAGCTGCTCACCCTTTTTCGGATCGGGAATGTTGACGACGACATGTTGTGCTTCCGGCCACAGAGTAGCTGCCAGTGCTTCGATTGCGGCGAGAGACACCATTTCGCCGCCGATCTTGGCGAACCGTTTGGCTCGACCCTTGATGATGACTTTTCCGTCGGTGACGTCAACGATGTCGCCAGTGTCATGCCAACCGTCTTCTGGCGGTACGACAACACCGGGGGCGTCCGCGTACAGATAACCCAGCATTACGTTTGGACCACGGATGAAGAGACGACCACCTTCACGAATGCCTTCAACTGGTTCAAGCCGGTATTCAATGCCGGGTAGAAACGGGCCCACTGATCCGGGTGTGTTGATGGGTGGGAGGTTGCAAGCGATGACGGGTGCGCATTCGGTGGCACCGTATCCTTCCTGAATATCGGTGCCCAGTTCCTGCCAAAGCTGACGCGTTGTGTCTTTGACCCGCTCGGCACCTGCAACGACAAACCGAACGCTTGCCAGGTCATCTGGATCGGCTGCGCGGGCATAGCCCTGCAGGAAGGTGTCTGTTGCAAACAGCACGGTGGCCTGTTTTTGCCGGATCAGTTTTGGGATCTGTTTGTAGTGAAGCGGGCTTGGGTACAGCACAACCCGCATGCCTTGGGTAAGTGGCATCAGCGTGCCGGCGGTCAGGCCAAATGAGTGGAACATTGGCAAGGGGTTAAGCACGGTGTCTTCGGACGAAAGGTAACCGTCAGCATGCGAGATGATCTGCTGGGAGTTGCCAACGAGGTTGCGGTTCGACAAAACCACGCCCTTTGGTGCGCCCTCTGTGCCGGATGTAAAGAGTACGGCTGCCGGTTTGTTCGGGCGCATGCCTGTCGAACGATGGAACTGTGCAGCCCGCATCGATCGTATGAAGCCTAAGGCTTTTGCAGCTATGCCGATCTTTGCGCGCACATCTTCAAGGTAGATGATTTGAATTTTGCGGCCATCTGCAAGGGGTGCTGCTTCCAGGGCATCGATGATGTTGCTGAGTTTGGCGGTTTCTACAAAGCGCCTGGATGTCACGACGCGTGACGTTGGTGCGGTATGAACGGCGGAAACGATGTTGCGCGGACCAGCGGTGAAATTTAGAAGCGCTGGGACGCGGCCGTTAGCGTTAAGACCTACAAGCGTCACCACGAGACCGGTGACGTTGGGTAGGAGGACGCCGACGGCTTCACCGGGCTGGGTGCCTCTGGCGAGCTGCCTGCCTAGTATCAGGCTTGCTAGGATGAGCCGTTTGTAAGTGAGCGTATTGCGTTCGGGATCATCAACGACTGTTTTGTCTTGGCCGTACATCTTGGCAGCAGCAAGGATGGCCTGAAAGAGCGTGCGCTCTTCTGGCTGATGTGACCATGCTTCACTGATCTTGCGAAAGACATCCGCTGTGTTTTTGTCGTGTTCTGTAGCCTGTTTGGTGTCCAGGCCCATCGGGTTGCTGTGTGTGGTCTGTTCCAGAACCATTGTTTGGACCTGTTTTGTTGGCAATGCCGTCAGCCGGTGTTCTGCGGGTTGTCATCAATGTGTACTGATGGGTCCGATCGTTGCAAGGTTTTGCTCCTCGCTGAGTGCTTCGGCAAATTGAATAAAATTGTTCTTCGCTCGTTTACGAGAAGGAAAACGGCATTGCGTAGTGTTTGCTAACTCTCTGTTAGGGGCAACACATGCTGAATTCCTCCCATCGGTCCACTCAGTCTTTCACTCGGCGTTTTCGAGACGATGAAAGTGGCGTTTCCGCCGTTGTTTTCGGGATTGGATTTACCGCGCTGGCGCTCGTTGCGGGTATTGCGATCGACTATGGTCGGTTGGTCACGGATAAGATCCGCGATCAGCGTGCGGTGGATGCTGCAGTTCTGGCTGCGTCCGATCGGCTTGGTCTTGAAGATCAGGATGTGTCGGGAAAGGCGCGTGCAGAGGCATTCTACGCCGCAAACCGTCTCAAGAACCCGAAGTCCACCATTGAAGACGTCAAGCTGGACTCCAACACTGGCGAAGTTTCAGCAAAAACGAAAACCGGATGGCAAGCGACTCTTCTTAAGGGGCTTGATGAGTTTTTCCCGGGCATCGGTTCAGACCGTGAAGTGAGTGTTAGCGCGACGGTCGCGAGGGGTTCGGGGACGGTCGAGCTAGCTCTCGTTCTTGACAACTCCGGTTCAATGTCTGGGACGTCTATAGCTAATCTGCGCACGGCTGCGACGGATCTCACGAAGACTGTGTTTGCAGGAGTTGAGGGGACTGACCGGGTGATGGTCGGCGTTGTTCCCTTTGCGGCTTCGGTGAATGTCGGACCACAAAACAAGACCGCGAATTGGATTGACGGTGGTGGTGTTGGGCCAACGCACTACGAGAATTTCGCCGAGCAACGCAACCGGTTTGAGCTGTTCAATGCCGTAGGTGAAAGCTGGGCCGGGTGCGTTGAAGCGCGTCCTAACGGGTTGGATGTCAAAGATCGTAAACCGGTTGCATCAGTTGGCAAGACGATGTTCGTGCCGATGTTTGCTCCGGATGAACCTGGAGAAGCTGGGCGCGCGCGTTCGGGCTACAACAATAGCTATCTCGACGATGATGGTGGGCAGTGCCCTCGATATGAGAAAGTCTGTTTGCGCTATTCACGTCGAGGCAATTGCACGAATGAGCAGACTGTCCGACTGCCAGATTCTGAAGCTCAGGCGCGAACCTGCAAGTACTATGGCCAACGCCGCTCTGGTGGGTCTGGACCCAACTCAATGTGTACGACGCAGCCGCTGTTGCCACTTAACTCGACGCGCTCTGATGTTGAGTATGCGATTTCACGGATGCAGGCTTCGGGGAATACGAACATCAAGGAAGGTCTTGCATGGGGATGGCGTGTGTTGTCTCGCCGTGCGCCGTTCCGTGAAGGTCGCGGCAAGAACGCCA
>JBCBRD010000007.1:7985-32526 GCA_039819885.1 Pseudomonadota bacterium | reverse complement strand
CTGGGGGTCATCCGGATCATTTTGATGATGACCCCCAGTACCGGCATTTTTTGTCGAAGGTCTTCGTTCCCATGTGCGAGAAGCTTGTTCCAGGCTCGAAAGGGCTGGACTTCGGCTGCGGACCTGGACCTGCGCTCGCAGCCATGTTCTCAGAAGTCGGTCATGACGTTGCCCTCTACGATCCATGCTTTGCACCCGACACAGACCCTCTCCAGCGGCACTATGACTTCATTACGTGCACCGAAGTCGTCGAGCATCTTCATGATCCCTTCAAAGCATTTGATTGCTTTTGCCACATGCTGAAACCAGGAGGACTGCTAGGCATCATGACGTGTTTTCAGACGGATGATGACAGGTTTGAACACTGGCACTACCGGAAGGATCCAACGCATGTGGTGTTCTTCAGGGATACAACCTTCAGATGTGTTGCCGATAGAATGGGATGGCACTGTGAAGTGCCGTCAAAAAACGTGGTCATCATGCAAAAGCCTGTTTGATTTGTTGACGCCGCATTTTCGCCTTTGAAAATCTGGAAAAACTGTGTTCAATTATTTAGATAGATCAAAAGTCAAATGACGATCCGCGTATATCTCTAAAGGTCATCGCGCCAGGGAGGTTTGAAGACGATGGAGTGTGTCGACGAACAGCGACCTGACGCTGAGCATTACGATTTGCTGAAACTGGATCAGCAGTTGTGTTTTGCGTTGTACGCAGCAAGCCGTGCCATCACGAAAACCTACCGTGAACGACTAGCCGACATCGGGCTCACCTACCCGCAGTACCTCGTTTTGATCGTCTTGTGGGAGAGCGACAAGCAGGCTGTTTCAGACCTGGGACGGCGCTTGATGCTTGATACTGGCACGCTGACACCGCTTTTGAAGAGACTTGAAGTCATGGAGCTGGTCCGGCGCGTGCGTAGTAGTTCAGATGAAAGGCAGGTCCATATTCATCTGACGCCTGCCGGTCTTGCTCTCAAGTCAGAGGCTCTTGATGCGCGAAAGCATGTTGCTCGACGCTTGGATATGAGTGAAGCGGAAATTCTGAACATGCGCAGTCAGTTGATGCAATTGGTGGACCAGCTGTCTGTTTGATAACGCCGACGCCGTGCTGCGGGCTGTCACCCAAAGTTGCAGAACGATCGGTAACCATTGTCACAATTGTAAAACCGTCAGCTCAGGTGACGAAGCCGCGCTTTTTAAGTAGACCGTCGATCGATGGTGCGCGGCCTCGGAATGCCAGATACGCTAGCTCTGGATCTTGCGCGTTGCCCGCTGAGTATATGTGGGTTTTCAACCGCTCGGCTGTCTCTGGATCGAAGATGTTCTTGGCCTCCTTGAAGGCCGCAAAGGCATCTGCATCCATCACCTCCGACCACATGTAGCTGTAGTAGCCTGCCGCATATCCACCCATGATGTGCATGAAGTGCGGTAGACGGTGCCGCATCACGATTTCCTGCGGCATGCCGAGTTCGGCCAACGTCTTCTTCTCGAACGGCCCAGGCTTGAGGGCTTTGCCGTTACCACGCGTGTGCAGTTCCATGTCAAGGAGAGCGCATGCCGTATACTCAACGGTCGCAAAGCCCTGGTTGAAGTTTTCGGCAGCTTTCAAACGCTTAAGAAGCGCATTCGGCATCGGCTTACCGGTTTTGTAGTGCTTGGCAAATTGCCTAAGAACTTCGGGCTCACCAAGCCAATGCTCATAGAGCTGCGAGGGCAGCTCAACAAAATCGCGGGACACGGCTGTTCCGGACAACGACGGATAAGTGACATCCGACAGCATGCCGTGGAGACCATGGCCGAACTCGTGAAACAGCGTGCGCGCATCATCAAAGGACAGCAGTGTTGGCTCTCCATCACCGCCACGGGCAAAGTTCATGACGTTGACGATGATCGGGCGCGTTGGCTTGCTGCCCAGATTGTGTTGCGAGCGAAACCGCGACATCCACGCGCCGGATCGCTTTGAAGGGCGCGCGAAGTAGTCACCATAAAACAGCGCCACATGGTCGCCGGCCGTGTCGGTGACTTCGAACACACGCACGTCAGGGTGGTAGCGCTCGGCGTCCGTTTGTTCCTTGAACGATAAACCGAACAAGCGACCCGCGATATGGAACGCGGCCTCAATCATGTTGTCGAGTTCGAGGTAGGGGCGGATCTCGCTTTCGTCGATGTCAAAGCGGGATTTACGCTCTTTTTCTGCGTAGTATCGCCAATCCCAGGCTTCGAGCGGTTCGTTTTGTCCGGCAGCCTTGGCTCGGGTTTGTAGCGCATCACGCTCTTCGGATGCGCGATCCTTCGCAGCATCCCAAACTGGTTTGAGCAAGCCTGCCACCGCGTCCGGCGTCTTGGCCATCGTTTCGGAGAGCGCATAGTCGGCGTAGCTGTCAAAGCCTAGAATGTTCGCGAGTTCAGTTCGCAGCTCTATGGCCTCTGAAAGGATTGCAGGATTGCCACCTGATCCTGATTTTTCGGCCCGCTTGATCCACGCCTTAAACGCTTTTTCCCGCAGGTCCCGACGATCTGAAAACGTTAAGAAGCTTTCCACGCTCGACCGGGCGAGTGTGATTGCATGGGGGTTCTCGCCCTTAACACCCAGGTCCGTGGCTGCCCGTTTGGCGGCAGCACGCACGCCGTCAGGAAGGCCTGCCAAATCATCTTCTGAGTTTAGCGCCATGTGCCACGATTGTTCGGCAACTAGGACGTTTTGATTGAAGGCCGTCGCCAATTCTGCCAGTCGCGCGTTGATCTTCGATACCCGCGCCTTATCCGACTTTTTCAGTCGTGCGCCAGCGTTCACAAACCATGTATGCGTCCGCTCCAGGATGCGATCCTGCTCCGGCGTCAACTTCAAGCCATCGCGCTTTTCAAAGACTGCTTCGATGCGCGCAAACAGCTTCTTGTTCAGGTAGATTGCGCTTGTGTGCTTTGACAGTTTCCCTGCGATGTCGCGTTCAATCTGCCGGATCTCTTCCGTTGAGTCCGTACCCGCCAAATTGAAAAATACCGCAGCGACTCGGCTCAATGAGAGTGATGATTTTTCTAGGGCCTCAATCGTGTTGGAGAACGTTGCAGCGGCCTTATTGTCCGAGATCTTCTCGATTGCCGTGACGTGATCATGCATCGCCTGCTTGAACGCTTCGGCGTAGTGAGCGGCCTTTATCCTTGCAAAGGGCGGAGCGCCAAAAGGTGTGCGCCATGGCTTTGAAAAAGGGTTTGCTGAGGCTGTCTTCATCGCTGGTGCAGACCGCTTTTTCTTATCGTTTTTTGGTGTAGGGGATTTGGCTGCGGGCATTGATCAGATCGCTCTCTCAGTTGTTCTGGTACCGCCAGTTATCACTTACTTTCAATACGGTTCGACATCCTGACAGGTTTTTTTGATTTGCGGTTCGGTCGGTGGATTTCGCTCACACAATCGAGGTCTGAGCGGTTGAACCACATCGACTTGACGAGCGGCAAATGACAACCGCATCACAACAAAAAGGACCGGCCTTGGGGAGCCGGTCCTTTTCTGGAGACATCACAGGGAGACAAAGCCAGCGATGAAAAAACTCTGAGTTGTTGCGGTTCGCATGATGTCGGTCTCGGGATAATGACCCCGACACAGCGATCGACGCGGATTTTGAAGGCATACGAATTCGAACTGTTAGATCGCTGCCCGGTCCTATTCCCAAAAGCTGGCCCCGGGGGCTGGGGGGCTGAGAGTCCAGAGCCTCATTTCAAAAACTGACCGGGCAGCGACGATTTTATTTGTGCCGATGATTTGAGGCCACACAAGGGCGAATCGAAATTCTTCTCAAAACAGTGTTTTTGGCCTTTTCAACCACGCGTACCTGCTGCCCGCCATGCTAGCGCCATGGGGCTTCCCAAGCTGCAAGACGCGCTGCTGATCGATCGAATTTTCTCAGGTAATTCAGTGGTACAGCCCGCGGGGTCACAACTATGGCCAGCGGAGACTTCGGGGGGCTGAAGGCTGGCCGAGCAATCGGACAACGGGCTGTACCTATCTCAACACCTTGCAAGACGACAGGGCGCGAGCGGGGTCAGGCTTTGTTCGAAATGTGATTTTTATTTCAGATGATGACATGATTGTGGGCCCGACATGGTGCAGGTGGCGATTTGGTCCAGCCTTGCATCATGTCTGGCTACAAGTGATCATGACAACGGTGCGACACCCCCAAGAGACAGGTTTGGATGTCGCCGAAACGGTCAAGCGCGACCCTGCGCGAATTAGGAGGCGTGTGTGAACGATACCGATCCAATAGTTGAGTTGCGTCCGCGGCGTACCGCGGCGCGTTCAGAAAGACCGGCCACACATTCTCACGAACGATCTAGAACCTCCCCCATCACCCGCTTTGATCGTAAGGAACTCGGCGCGCTTCTCGACGTCTACGGTCGGAACGTAGCTTCAGGCGAATGGCGCGACTACGCCATCGACATGGGAACGGATGTTGCGACGTTCTCTATCTTTAGGCGCTCAAGCGAATGTGCGCTCTACCGTATCGAGAAGGTCCCGAAACTGGCGCGCAAGCAGGGGGCTTACCGTGTCGTTTCTGCAAACGGGCTTATTGTGAAACGCGGCCATGACCTCCGGGTTGTTCTCAAAGCGATCGACAAACCTGTGCGCTTGGTTCGCTGATTACTGGCAGCTAGAATGCCTCAGCGCCGCAACTCCATGTCGGCGGGTTCACCCAAGTCATGGACCAAGTATACGGCGCTGAGCCACTGTCCGTCCTTAAATCCTGTATTTAGAAGCGTGCCGTGAACGGCAAAGCCCATGGCTTTGTGAAATGCAATTGAAGCCTCACCACCGGGCTCGCTAACGCCAGCAATCAAGGTGCGAAATCCAGCCGCTTTCAGCGCGCCGATGAGCTTTTTCAGAAGTGCTCTTCCGATCCCCCGACCTCTGTATTCGTCTGCCACGTAGATCGAGTGTTCTGCAGTGTAGCGCCAGCCCGATTGTCTGTGAAACGGCGTGGCACTCGCGAAACCGGCAATCACGCCCGCTTCAGAATCCTCGGCAACGAGGTAGGGGAACCCCGCTTCCGTCAGCGCTGTGAATCTACTTTGTATTTCCTCGAGTGACGGGCAGATTTCGTCCCAAGTCGCCAGTGAGGTGCTGACAGCGTTCCCATAGATTGCGCGAACCGAGGCGAGGTCTGCGGATGTAGCTGGTCTTATGAACGGCTCAAAAGGTGGCACGTGGTTTGAACTCCACACTGTTTGATTGTTCGACTGCAGTGGCCATCATCTTTGCTTTGCCTGCTTCGTACTGGCCCCCCCCCCCCAAGCCAACAAAGAAAAAGGGGCCCCTTAAGGACCCCTTCAACTTCAAGTTTGGGAACTAACCGCTTCCGACTATTCGCGATCGCCGAAGAGCTGGAGTGCTGCCATGAACATGTTGATGAAGTTGATGTACAGGCTCAAGGCACCCATGATCGACGATTTCGCAACCATTGCCGCATCGTTGCGGATCATCAGATATTCGTCTTTCAGGCGCTGGTTGTCATAGGCAGTGAGGCCAGCGAAGACCAGCAATGTGATGACCGAGATCGCCCACTGTAGAGCGCTGGATGCCAGGAAGATGTTAACGATCGACGCGATAATCAAACCGATCACACCCATGATCAGGAAAGACCCCCAACCAGATAGGTCCTTCTTGGTCGTGTAACCCCAAGCCGAAAGGCCTGCGAACGATGCTGCTGTGATGAAGAAGATCTGAGCAATCGATGACCCCGTGTACACGAGGAAGATCGATGAGATCGAGACACCCATCACGGCGGCGAAAGCCCAGAACACCATTTGAGTGGCTGCGGGGCTCAACTTGTTAATGCCGAAGCTGATGATCAGTACGAATGCCAATGGTGCCAGCATCAGCACCCACTTGAGAGGTGATGCGTACAGCAACTGACCAAGCTGAGTGAGCTGGCCGTCCTGCACTGCCATCGAGGACACTGCGTAAGCTAGGACGCCCGTTAGAGCCACACCCATTGCCATGTAGTTGTAGACGCCGAGCATGTATGAGCGGAGGCCTTCATCGACGGCTGCCGCTGATCCTGTGGTACCGCCCGAACGGGCTAGATTGTCTTCATACTGAGCCATCTGTGTTTCCTTTGTGACCGTTGCTTGGTGTGACTGCGAGCCCCAATTGAGCCCACCATTGGTTCACCGTTACGAAAAGGTTGAGCGAGTGGGTTTTGATCAAACCCCTCCTCCGGTAATTCAAATAGGGAATTCACGCAGAAAAACAATCCCTGAAGTTTAATGCGCGGACTGTCGCACGCGCTTATTTTGGAGGCTTCCGGGCTCCTTGCTCCTATTCCGACCTCAGATAGGGCACTGGCCTTGCTCGAAGCGCCTGCCATGTTCCCAAACCACCGAATAGCAATACCAATCCGGATGCCAGTCCGATGGCCTGCGCGACCGCTAACCATGAGAACGTAAATTGAACATCCATTATAAATGTCAAGGTTGCCCATGCAGCCAGTGCACCCAGGATGATCGCAAAGCCAGCAGTCACCAGGGCCAAGAGTGCATATTCTATGGCGTGTGCGGACAATATCCTACGTTGCGTCGCCCCGATCGCTTTTAAGATGACCGCCTCCTGAATGCGCCTCCGCTGTGCTGTGGCAAGTGCCCCGGCCAAAACCAGGGCGCCCGCAATGAGCGTTACGCCACCGGCAACGCGCACAGCCATCATCACCTTGCCAAAGATCTCGCCGAAGGCTGCAATGGCGTCGCGTACCCGCAACACTGTGGTGGTCGGAAAATCTTTGGTAATGGCGCGTGAAACAGCTGCCTCGTCTGACAACGGCGATCCCTTTGGAAGCGTCACGGTCGCAAGAATATTGGTCGGCGCACCGCGCAGCGTATTTGGCGAAAACACCATCACAAAGTTGATCACGAGGCTTTCCCACTCGACTTTTCGAAGGTTTGCAATCTTCGCCGTGATATTCCGCCCCAGCACATTGACTGTTACGCGGTCGCCTATGCCGAGGCCAAGCCCCTTGGCGATATCTGCCTCAAACGATACGAGCGGCTCGCCGTCATAGCCCTTGTCCCACCATTCTCCAGCGGTGATCTTGGAGCCGTCGGGCGGTGTGTCTGCGTACGTGATGCCCCGGTCTCCGTTCAAGGCCCATTGTGCTTCCGGTCCCGCTTTGATGTCCTCGGCTCGCGTATCGCCAATGGCCACGATCCGGCCACGCAACATCGGAGCATCGTAAATCGTCGTCTCGGGTTTCGCTGTCAGGACCGTTTTACGGAAGGCTGCAATGTCGTTCTTCGGGATATCGAGCACGAAGTAGTCCGGCGAATTGTCAGGTAACCGCTGCTTCAACTCAGCGACGATGGAGGAATCTGCCAGAGCAACAGCCATCAACAGTGACAAGCCTGAGCCCAGCGACAAGACCACTGATCGAGTCAGCCCGCCGGGCGCGCCGAGGTTTCCAACGGCGAGTGCGAGTTCGGGCATTCGTGGACGTGGCATGCGGCGGGCGCCCCAACTGACTGCCCAACCCAGTGCAAAGAACACGGCAAAGATCGAAACGATCGCAAAGCAGAACGCTAAAGCGACGCGACGGGTGTCGGAGGCGATAACAGAGATCGCGAACAAAGCAGCCGCAACAACCAGTGTGCCAATAACGATCCGCTGCCGCGGCCATGTTCGATCTCCCGACACGTCATCACGAAACAAAACGGCGGACGGGACAAGTTCGGCGCGACCGAGCGGCCACAACGCAAACAGGAGCGCAACAAGCAGCCCGTAAACGATGGCGATGCCGATACTGGTTGCTGAGACTGTGACGTTCGCCGGGATCGGCAGCATCTCTCCGAAGAACGCGTTTACAAGGACTGGCAGCAGAAGCCCCGCTGCAAGGCCGATCGCGATCCCGATCAGTGTTACAAACACGATCTGCGTGAGGAAGATTGAGAAGATCTGACCGCTTGCGGCACCGATACTCTTTAGCGTTGCGATGGACTTCCGGCGCTTATCGATGAAGCTTGCAACTGCATTGGCAACACCAACACCGCCAACCATCAAGGCCGTTAGACCGATCAGCGTCAGGAATTCGCGCAGACGATCCAAAGTGCGTGTCACATCCGGAGAAGGGTGACGCCGATCCACGACGGTGAAGCCTGCATCCTTGAACGCTTTTCCTAAGTCGGCACGCGCTTTTACCAACGCGGGGTTGTCATCAGCTGATGCAGGAATTGCGACAGCATAACGCCATCTGACCAGTGCGCCTGGCTTCAGCAGCCCGGTGGCATCGAACGTAGCGACATTCATAAGTACGCGTGGGCCGAAGGTTAGTCGGTCCCCCAGGGCATCGGGCTCCTTTGTGATGATCGCGGATGCCGTTAGCTTGGTTGCGCCGACAGTAAACTGATCACCAATTTTGATACCCAAGCGCTCTAGAAGGATTGGATCCACGGCAGCGGAGAGCGGTTCTGCAAAAGCTGACTTCAGCGAGGCATCGCCATCGAATTGCACGTCACCAACGAGTGGGTAGGCATCGTCGACAGCCTTTAACTCAATCAGAGCTTGGTCATCGCCTGTCGTCGAGCGCGCCATCGTCCGCATGGTTGCAGTCTCGGAAATTTTACCGAAGGTTGCGAGTTTATTGCGTTCGGCTTCTGCCAAGCGGGTGTGCATCCGGGCGATAGAAATGTCGCCGCCGATTAACAAGCGCCCCTGATCCTGCAGGCCGCTTCTCAAGGTATCTGTTAACGCGCCAACGCCAGTGATGACCATTACGCCTAACGCGATGCAAGCGATGAAAATTACGAAGCCGCTCAGGCCTGCACGCATTTCGCGCAGGGCAAGTTTGGTCGACAATGGTAGGCGCGTCGTCCAAGCGGAACCTGGCAGCGCAGACGACGACGGCGATGTGTCTGAAATACTCATGCCGCGGCTGCCGCTTCCTCTGATCGGATGACTCCATCGGCCATCCTGATGATCCGCTCGCACTTTGCAGCCAAGCGCTCATCATGGGTGATGAGGACCAGGGTCGTGTCGGTCTGCTTGCGGAGTCCAAAGAGGAGATCGACGACCTGCCGACCGGTCTCACCATCGAGGTTGCCCGTTGGTTCATCAGCTAGGATCAATCGGGGCCCGATTGCGACGGCTCGTGCCAGTGCCACGCGTTGCTGCTCACCCCCAGACAATTCTGCCGGGTAGTGCGTGTCACGTTTTGACAAACCGACCTTGGCCAGCAGTTCACCGGCTTTCAAGAAAGCATCAGGGTCGCCCTGGAACTCCAACGGGAGCGCGATGTTCTCCAAGGCCGTCATGGTCGGAACGAGGTGAAAGGACTGGAACACGATGCCTATCTCCCGGCCGCGAACCTGAGCGAGGCGATCTTCCGATAGCTCTTTGAAGTCGTGCCCCGCAACTGTGACACCACCGGACGTGGCTGGCTCGAGGCCTGCCATTACCATCATAAGCGAGGTCTTGCCAGAACCGGAGGGTCCTACAATGGCCACCGATTGGCCCGCTTCAATGCCTAGTGTCACCCCGCGCAAGATGTCGACTGCGCCTGCGCGACTTGTCAATGTGAGGCGGACATCGTGGAGATCAACGATAGGTGCGTTCGACAAAATGGATGCTCCAAGTCGATTGACGTGTCTGGTTTTCACTTACCTGCGTATACCGGCCTGGCGATGTATACGTTAGACAGTGGTTACGCAGTTAGCACAGCTTGGATGTGCGTTGCGGTGAACTGATCACCGGGTCGTGAGTGCCGACTGGAGGTCGGCCGAAAAAGCAAGCGCAGACTATTGCATGTGGAGTAACATAGTGATGGCACGGTTCAGAATTTTGGTAGGGATACGCCAAGTTGTAACAACTGCGGCATTGCTTCTGGTTAGCTGGTCGGTCCTCATTGCAACCGCTCACGCTGGCTCAGCCGAGAAACCCCAAACTCTTGTCGCTTTTGGGGACAGCTTGACCGCAGGCTTCGGATTAAAGCCCTCACAATCCTTTCCAGCTCAGCTTGAAGTGGCTCTGCGCAAGGCGGGGCGCAATGTTCGCGTTCTCAATGCGGGTGTCTCCGGCGACACGACGGGCGCTGGGTTGAGCCGCTTTGACTGGGCGGTGCCGCCGGATGCTGATGCGGTGATCCTTGAACTTGGGGCCAATGATGCCCTACGCGGTTTGCCGGTTGCAGACACCAAGCAAAATCTGAACGAGATCCTTGTCCTACTGAAGGAGAAGAGCTTGCCGGTTTTGATCGCCGGTTTTCCATCCCCGTCAAACTGGGGTGACGAGTACCAGGTGGCTTTTTCTGAAATGTTTCCGAAGCTAGCTGCGCAATATAATGCTCTTCACTATCCGAATTTTCTCGATGGCGTTGCGCAAGATCCCAAGCTCAATTTGTCGGACGGGCTGCACCCAAACGCTGAAGGCATCGCCGTTATTGTCGAGCGAATTCTACCGACCGTTCTGGAATTGCTTGACCGTACAGCCGTTGCTAAATCTGGCTAACCACGGTCTGTGTTTGCGTGGTCGAGCTGCCCGGCGTGTATGGCGTTCGGCTACCTGAGCGCAAATTTCGCTGCCTTATGGTGTGAGCAAGAGTGTTGGGTGATCGGACATGCCACGATTGTTTACAGGTATAGAATTGCCGGACGCCATTCGCGACGACTTGTCGGGGCTTGATCTGCCTATCGGTGGTGCGCGCTGGGTGTCATGGGACGACTACCATCTGACTTTGCAATTTGTTGGCGACGTCGATCCCCAACCGGCGAATGATTGGCACCGCTACCTTGAAGACATTGATGTCGATGCCTTCCAGATGAAGATCAAAGGTGTAGGTGTTTTTACGGAGAAGGACCCTCGCACGCTCTGGGCGGGTATTGAGGCTGGACCCGGGCTGGAGATCCTCGCACGGGCCAACCAACGCGCCGCCCGCAATGCTGGGCTCCCCAATCCGCGCCTTCAAGCTGCGCGCAAATCCTTTCGACCGCACATTACCTTAGCGCGGCTGCGGAACCCTCCGATTGAGCGCGTGGTTCGGTTCTTGGAGAAATTTGGCAGCTACGAAAGCGAACCGTTTCTGGTCACGCATTTTAGCTTGTTTTCAGCGCGGCCAGGTGGCGGTGGAGGGCCGTACGTCGTTGAGGACACGTTTCCACTTCTCGGCGGGTTGTCGCGCGCGCGTGATACGATCGACCCTATCGCCAACGAGCGATGAGTGGCTTGTGGCTGGTTGTTCAGCGATCGCCCGGCCAAGCATATTTCTGCGATCCACCGCTGCCGAACATACCGCCTAACCCCATGGGTTTTTGGTGTTTTTTGCTGCTGTACTTGCGACGGCGCGGCTTGGTGTAGCGAAGGCCTTTGGTACGATAGGTCTTAGCCCGCTTTTTTGCCAAGGGTGGCTGACTTTCAGCGGCATAAGTTTCGTCAGGCGGTTGTTCCCACTGTGCAACCGACCCTTGAACAGCGGCTGCTGCGGGTTGCGACGCCATTTTGGCGTTGTCCGTGCTCAAGTGATGTTCCTGATGGCTGGCATCGGCTTCTCCCAGCGCTGGGTCGTTAGCCTCACTTGATGCTTTGCGAGCTGCTGCCTGGCGGCGTTGTTCGGCTAGTGCTGCGATCTTAGCTTCTGCCTGACGTTCAGCCTCTGCCTCTCGCTTGGCCTGGATCTTCATGTAGGCCTCATAAATCTCGTAGCGTTTGTGTCGTGCACGCTCAGCGGCTGACCAAGGCATGGGTCTGCACGTGCAGCCGTCGCGGAGTTTTTTGCGGTAGGCAAAAGCGCTTTTTGTATCTTCATAGGCCGTGCCTTGAAGATCACGCATGCTGGCAATATCGCCCGAGTTCTTGGGGAGATAAAATAGCCGCGCGCCGCTGCCACACCGGCTGGCACAGGTGAGTTCATCCTTGCGAAAACGACTGGAGGGCACACCCTGAGAGATGGGAAAGTAATATCCATCACAGGACCGAACGCACATCGTGCGGTAGGCGCCGCCATGGGGAATGGCTGTTTTCGGACGACGAGAGCGCCTGATCTCGGACAGGTCTTCCTTTGATCCGACCCAGGGTATGCTTTTGGGCTTTTCCTGCGGTTTCGCAGCTCTCGGAGCCTTCGACGCCTGCGGGGTGAAGATGCCGAACAGAGACTGGAAAAACGATTGCGCGTTCGCTGGTGCTGACTCAAGTGTTAGCGGAATACACACCGCCACCAGGCCCAGCAGACACGCCGATAGACCACGCAATTTTGGCTTAGAGGCCGTCATACGCTGAAACTCACACTCAACACTTACGCATACATCGTTCAGGCCACAGATGACCCGCTTCCGGGGATCGTGGCGCAACAAGGCAAATTTTTGCTAAACGGCTGGTCTGTATCTGGAAAAAAGCGTCAGAAATCTTGCCCATGCCCATGTCTTGGGCATGTTTACCTGCGTGACAACCACGATGCGCGTGTCGACAGGTTCTCAGTTACGCGCGATGGGAGATCGATAGTCTGATGTCCCACAGGACTCTTTGTGACCTGTCGCACGACCGGGTTTTTGGTCAGTGGAAATCGAATAACGCGTGTTGCTGATTTCGTCCTACACGACGCACCGCAACCGATCCGGTAGGTGGGACGATCATGCGGGATGGTTGGAACATACGGGCTGTCGTCCGTGTCCCACTCGTTGTGTTCCACAGCAGGTTTGATCGCCCATCGGTGTGTTTGAGCGGTTAAAATACGATCACCACCACCTGGGTTCAAAAGCCTGAACGGTTTTGGAGGCAGCTTGGAGCCGGATTTGTAGGCCAGGCCCAATTCGTTAAGTGAAGGTGCACGGCTCGGCAGTGGTACGGTCGCAGAAGAGTAACCGAAGGCGACTGAGGCGAACCACGCAGCGATCGAGCAGCCAGCAGCGACAGCGGTCGTTTGGAGGGTGATCTTTCCTGATCGCCATCCCGAAACCCCGGCCGTCGTCAACCAACTCTGTATGACCCGCAGTACCATTCCACCCAACGCCAAACGCATTCTGCTCAGCGGGATACAACGGACTTTGGCCTCTGACTACCCGGTTCAACTGATCTTCTTGCCAGAATGGCTAATATGCGGATTTTAATAGATATTAATGGTCGCGATACTTTGACCCATAACCCAAACGTGGTGCTTAGCCCTGAGCCGGAACCAGCACAATCTTTCCTGTTGCTGATCTGTTTGTCAGCATGCGGAGCCCTTCGTGGACGTCTGTCAGCGGTAGTGTCTTGTCAATCCGAGGGGTGAGTTGACCCTGATGGACCCAGTTCATGAGCAGAGCCATGTTCTCTCGGTACCGGCTTGCATCTTCGTCGACGGATCTTCCCCAGAACACGCCCAACGCCGCACACCCTTTTAGCAGGAGGAGATTTAGTGGCAGCTTGGGGATATCGCCTGACGCAAAGCCGACCACCAGGAAGCGGCCGTTCCATGCGGTTGCCCGGACTGCGGCTTCAGCATGGTCACCACCGACGCAATCGTAGACGACATCTACACCTTTGCCGCCCGTGAGATCCTTCAATCCCGTTCGAAGATCTGTGGTTTTGTAATTCAAGGTGAATTCGGCACCATTGTCTCGACAGACGGCCAATTTCTCGTCTGATGACGCAACGGCGATGACATGCGCGCCCAGTAAGCGTCCGATCTCGACCGCTGCAAGCCCTGCACCTCCAGAGGCACCCAGAACGGCCAACGTTTCGCCTGCTGCGAGTTGTGCGCGGTCACGAAGGCCATGCAGTGCCGTGCCGTATGTGATGGATAGCCCTGCTGCGACTGCGTCTGACACACCGTCAGGGACAGGTACGAGGCGATCTTCTGGAACAACAGCGAACTCCCGCGCGCCGCCCCATCCGATGTAGCCCATGACGCGCTCGCCTTGTTTCAGGCGTTCCGCACCCTTGCCAAGTGCCTCAACCGTGCCGCAGATTTCTCCAGACGGGGAAAATGGGAGCTCGGGCTTGTATTGGTACTTCCCGCGGGTGACCAGTGTGTCCATGAAGTTGAGCGCGCAGGCAGATATGCGCACGAGAACTTCGCCTTTGTCGGGTTTTGGAACTTCAATATCTGCCACTTCGAGTGCTTCTGGCCCGTCCAGGGATTTGCACAGCACCGCTTTCATCTGCATTTTGCTCGCTTCCAACCCCTATGCGTCGCGCCTTCCGCCGCATGGGGCATCATTACTCTCAAAGGCGTATCGGTTTTACTCACCCCATGGCACGTAACTCGTCTCTTTCGCAATCCTGGCCACCCGCATCCAGGGGCTATTTCGCTATTGGTGCTGAACGCATCTCAAAGGCATTGAACGTCGGCAACCTTATGCGGTCCGCGCATGGGTTTGGCGCGAGCTTCACCTTCACAATCGGTGCACGGTATGGCGGCCTGGAAGCGCATGCGGATACGTCCAAAAGTCGCAACCATGTGCCTCACTATGATTGGGACGATCTTGACGCGCTTAGACTGCCAGAGGGTTGCTCGCTGATCGGCGTTGAACTGACGGAAGAGGCGGTCGACCTGCCATCATTCAGACACCCACTAAAAGCCGCTTATGTTCTTGGGCCCGAAAAAGGCTCGCTTTCACCTGAACTTCTTGATCAGTGTCAGTATGTTGTGCGAATCCCGACGCTCTTTTGCGTCAACGTCGCCATGGCCGGCGCGATCCTCATGTATGATCGTACAATAAGTCTTTCTCGTTTTCCCAATAGACCGGTTCGCCCAGGTGGCCCTGTTGTCACGCAGAAAGGCTAACCACCTGCATAACTGTGGTGTTCCGTCTTAATATCTGCGTGAGCTAGTGACATCCTGGTCGCAATTTTCTTATATGACGTCAGGAACAAGCAGTTTTCTAACAACGAAATAGGGACAATGCTCGTCGGTATGTCACCTCGCAAATCGCGCATGATCTTCGCCGCAGCAGGTTCAACCCTGTTGCTCTTCAGCTTTTCCAGCGTCGCGAACGCGGCTAATCTGGTCAAATCTTACAGAGACTGGAGCTTGTTCTCTCACGAGGAAGCCCAGAAGAAGATTTGCTTTGCCGCCTCACAGCCTAAAGAGAGCGCTCCGGCATCAGCCAAGCGCGACGCCGTGTTTTTCTACATCTCGGCATGGCCCAAGGACGGTGTGAAGTCGGAAATCAGTGTTCGGATGGGTTATCCGATTAAACCTGGCAGCACAGTTAATGTCGTTGTTGGCGGGACGAAGTTTGAGCTGTTTGCCAAGGACGATAAGGCTTTCGTCGCAAATCCCCAGGATGAGCTCAAATTGATCGACGCCATGAAGCGCGGCTCGCTCATGAAAGTTGCCGCGACGTCGTCACAGGGAACCACCACTACGGACAACTACTCCTTGATGGGCATTTCCGCAGCGCTCTCGGGTTTGGCGACGACCTGTCGCTAAACGATAACGATACTCAGTGTATGAAGGTCGCCTGATCGACGGATTGGGCGGCTTTTTTCTTGGTGTACGTCCGTCGTCGCCTTGGGGCAAACTGTCTAAAGCTTGGCGCGGCTTCTGAGCTGCACATAGATCGCGCCTTCGCCACCGTGTTGAGGCGCTGCCTCACTGAAGCCGATCACAATCATTTTGAGGTCTGGCTCTGCCAACCAAGTGGGGACGCGCTCCTTTAGGATGCCCGGTCTGGAGCGTTCCGAAAAATCATCGGACCAATGGGACGAACGCGATTGGTTCTGTTCCACGGCGTGGATTGAAGAACGGCTCAACCCCTTCCCAGTGATCACCAGCACCCAGCGCCGACCCTTTGCATGGCATCGATGGAGAAATGCGCGTAGCTCGCCGTGCGCCTCGTGCTGCCGCATACCGTGCAGGTCCAGTCGAGCCTCAATCGCGTGACGGCCTGACCTCACCTTGCGAAGCGTTTTGGGATCGAGATCTGATCTTGAAACTGATGCAGCGGAAGTCTGCTTCGACCGGCTTGCGGTTTTCCCGATCGGTTGTGTCTTTGACGGCTTGGATCGTGCTGTGGTGGGAGATGGGGATGTTGAGCTGCCTGTTCGCTTTGTCTGAGCTTTAGCAGGGGCCAGGGTTTTCGGTTTTTCCCTCTCGTCCGATTCACCGAGCGCCCGCTGCATCGCGCTCAAGTCTACGCCAAGCAGTAAAGCTGACTTGGACCTTTGATCTCGTTTCACGGTTTCGGCGACGCGGCTCCAGAGCTTCTGTTCATCAGCGGAAAGGCCTCTTCCAGACTGTCCTTGCGTCGCTTCTTCTTTTCGATCCGGCTTTTTGGGCACCTTTCTGGTCACGTGCTGAGTGCCTCGACAAAATCAATCGGCAATAGCGGTGTCAGCGTCGCAGAATGTTTGGTAGCGCCTGCACGCCGCCCCGCCTCGTCGCCGGACCCGAAGTAGATGTCACCGCGGTGCCGTCCCTTGATGGCAGAGCCCACATCGTGCGCGAACATCAGGCGACTGAAACCCGCAGGAGCGTTTTGAGACGGTTTCTGCTGAGAGCTTGATTGAGCCGCGAGGCTCGGGGCAGCAACGAAAACCGGCAGTCCCAACACGTGAAACTGCGTGTCGACTGCCAGACTGCGCAATGGGTGAAGTGGGGTGTCGAGCACACCGTGTGCTGTGTCTTCAACGTTTGGGTCAAGAAACTTGAAGAACACGTATGACTGATTGCGTTGCATGATTTCACGGGCGGCAGCCGGGTGACTGCGGAGCCAGTGAGCCAAACGATCCAGGGTCATATCGGCTGCCTCAATGTCGCCTTGAGCGATGAGTTCGGCGCCAATTGACGTGTACGGGTGACCGTTTTTGCCGTAATACGTCAGCCGAGCGCTTTCCCCATCTGGATAGATCACTTTCCCAGATCCTTGAACGTGCAGAAAAAAAGCATCAACCGGATCAGCTAAATAGCAGAGCTCGAGCCCTTGGCCGTTCAGCGCGCCCGCCTCGATTTCAGCACGTGTCGAAAATGGTTCTGATCCGGATTTTGTACGCCTGGCATGCGTGAATGCGGTCGGCCCCGTGGCGCGTTGATCTTCGTCGACAAGGTTGATGAGGTCTGACGGCCGAGCGTAGAGCGGAACGGGGAACGCGTCAGAGGGATGCCGGTCCGCTTTTAGAAGCGGGTCGAAATAACCGGTGACGAGGCCTGAGCCTCCGTTGTCTAGGTCGGCAGATCCAGACTGCGCCGTGAAGCAATTTTCGAAGTAGTTGCGGATACCGGCTGTGTCATGCGGGTCAATGCTGCTTGCCCGCGCTAGAAGCGTGCGCGCGGTGTTGACGATGATTTGCGCGTCCAGCGCCTGCAAACGCGGATGCTTTCGCCAACTATCGATCAAGAGATCTGCGGGGACGGCTGTGAACGCTTCAATTGCGCCGCTTAAACTGTCCGATGTCCAGCCTTGAAGACCTGAAAGCGAAGCGTATTTCATGCTTGTTCCAAGGCGGGACCAGCGCCTCGGCCTGTCGGTATCGGCCGGAACCACCGCCGATATAGCGGCGAAAGGATCTTGTAGTGATTCACGTGAAAACCAAGTTGCTCATGCTATCCTACCAAGAGCAAACTCACATCACAGATGATCAGTTGGCGGCCTGAGTGGCTGCCAAACGCCAGTTCGGGTTGGCAGCAGCGCGGGCGGACGACACGTCGCGTACAAACGTCCAGATGTCGGTGACGTCCATAATGCGTTGCGGATCACCGGAGATTACAGCGCCCGAGTGATCCCGCGTTGCTGATATCAGTTGGCTCATGAACTTCACGGTTACATGCGCCATGCCGTCTTTTACGTCGGCTTCCAGAATGTCGGCCTTTTCAATCCCGACAAAACTCTGATCAATTTGCTCGTTGCGGTCTTCGCGGTCTGCAATCGCTGAAGCAAAACCCTCGAACACTTCAGTACTCAGCAGATCCTGCAGCATCCGGCGATTGCCCTCAGCAAATGAGGTCACGATCATTTCGTAGGCTTGTTTCGCACCGGTCAGGAATGGCTGAGGCTCGAAATTCGGATCATTCTGGAGAATTTCCATCAGTCCGGCCTGAAGGCGCTCATCATCACCTGCGAACGCTTTGATTTGCTCGACTGCCTGGTCCGTTGTTGGCTCGGCCGACTCTTGAACACCGGATTGTACGTCCTCATGTTCTCGGCGTGGAAGCGTGACGACATTGTCCGACGGAGCCGTCGCTTTGCGCTGACTGGCCTCAGTCCGATAGCGCTCTATCCGAGTTTCTTCATCTCCCGTGCGTCGACCGAGTACGCTGCGAAGCTTGAAAATCGCAAACACGGCCACGACGAGAGAGATTATTGTGATGAGGTCCAGACTGCCGTCCATGTGATGCTTTCCAGCCGGTCAATACCGAGAACAAACGCGCCACGATGGTACTGGCGCCTGATTATTGGGTAGATGTTACGCGGTGACCGGCAAATCAGACCGCTCAATACGGTGAGAGGTTCCGGGCGATAACACTGATAACTTAGGCCACTCCAACCCCGAAGCCAACCGCAGCGCACAATCTTTCATTAAACGCGTTAAACGTATGCTGTCATCTGTGACCAGCAGTCATCCTAGAAATTGGGCCGCACCAAGGGAGTTGCAACCCGTTGCCGATTAATCCTTTTGTTTTTCTCGGGTTATTCATTGCGATCCCGTTGATCGAAATTGTCCTGCTGATCCAACTTGGATCTGCGGTCGGCGTATTGCCGACCATCGGTATCGTTATTGCGACGGCGGTGATTGGCACAACCTTGCTGCGACAGCAGGGTTTTGGCGTGTTGGCCCGCGCCACGGAGGCCATGCAGAGTGGCAAAGCGCCGATCGAACCAGTCGTGGAAGGTGTTTTCTTGCTTCTGGCTGGTGCCTTTTTGCTCACGCCAGGACTGCTCACGGATGCGATCGGGTTCACACTACTGATCCCGATGGCCCGACAGGCTGTGGCGCGGTGGACAATCAAGCGGGTTTTGAATGCCGGAATTGTGAATGTCTCGACGTTTGGTGCCGGTGACGATGATCCGGACCCAAAATCACCGGCTGGCGGCGACCCATTTGGTGCAAGCGGACCAGGGCGACCTCAACAGAGCGGGCGTCCGCCTGATGTCATTGAGGGCGAGTTTGAGCGCATTGATGAAAAGACCCACAGACCAAAGCGGAAACCGCGCTAGTCCTATACGTATCTGCACAATTCCAGTTGTCTGCCTCCGCTGATCGGTGACAAGCCGGTGTCTGACATTGCTCGAAGCCTGTGTGCATGCTACCGCCCGTGTTCAACCCAAACACGGCACAACCACACATTAATCGGTGAATGAACGATGGCTGAGACCACGAATGGCAATGGAACGACGCCGGCACAAGAGGCCGGGGCAGGTGAAGCGCAACAACAGGTGCAAGCCCAGGTGGTCGCGCAATATATCAAGGATTTGTCGTTCGAGAACCCGAACATCGAGAAGCTCCTGAACGGACCTGGCGATAACCCGAACATGAAGATGGAGGTGAACGTCAACGCCAAGCGTGTTGGTGATGACCTGTTCGAAAGTGCGATCGACTTCAAGGGACACGCCACCAACAAGGAGGGGACGATCTACGTTCTTGAGCTGGTGTATGCTGGATTGTTTCGGATCAAGAACATCCCCGATGAGGCAATGGAACCCTTCCTGCTTATCAACTGCCCAGCGCTGGTCTTCCCGTTCTTGCGCCGTTTGGTGGCCGATCTTTCACGCGAAGGTGGCTTCCCGCCACTCCTGCTTGATCCCATCGATTTTGCGGGTCTGTACATGCGCCGCAAGCAACAAGCTGGCGAGGGACAACCCGAGGCTAACGCGTAGGGTTTTCGTCACGGCGCGATCTTACTGACACCCGTTTTGGGTCACGCACTATGGAGTTGCAAGCCGTTTAATCCGTTGTCGGTTTTTCGATGTAGCGCCACCACATTGCGTCATCGCCGAGGGTTGTGACAAACGCTGCGTGGGCTGCTTCATCTGCAGCGGACACACGGCTTGGGAGCGGACTAGGCCTTTGTCGCGCTGCTGATCGTGATGTTGCGCCACGCGTACCGGCGGTGACGGACTGCGAAGATGATGCGGACAAGAAATCAGTTTGGCGTTCGCCAAGAAGCTCCAGGTAGACTTCCGCCAACAGTAAGCTGTCGATCAGCGCGCCGTGCTTATCGCGTTTTGAATTGTCGACACCATAGCGTTTGCATAGCGCATCGAGCGTGTTTGACCCGCCTGGATGTTTTCGGCGAGCCATGACCAACGTGTCGACAACGCGATCGTTTGATAGCGCTGTGCGGCCCGATCTCGTGAGCTCCGCATTCAAAAAACCAATGTCGAACGGTGCATTGTGAATCACCAGAGGATCATCTGCGACGAACGCCAGAAAGTCGTCGGCAACCGCATCGAAAAGCGGTTTATCCTGCAAGAACTCAGTTGCTATTCCATGGACCGCCTGGGCTGCTTCGGGAACGTCGCGCATTGGGTTGATGAAACAGTGGTACTCGTTGCCCGTTGGAACGCGGTTAAAGATCTCAACACAACCGATTTCAATCAGGCGGTCACCCTTATGCGGATCAAATCCCGTGGTCTCGGTGTCCATCACGATTTCTCGCATTTGATCCTCTTATTCGTTCAGGCTTGGCGACGCCGAGCTTAACGCCTCGACCAATGGCGATGATAAGCTTCCGCGTTGCTGGGGTCACTGGCCAGGCGATTGAGCTGTCGTAGAATGTCATCGACTTGTGCTGCGCTGTCCGTGATCGAACCGGAGCTATCCACGATAAAATCCGCTTTTGCGCGCTTTTCTGCGTCAGGTCGTTGCCGAAATAGGATGTTTTGAAGCTTTTCGGGGGTCATTCCTGGACGTTGGAGAACACGGCGCCTTTGCTCATCAAGCCCAGCGCTGACGACCACCGTCTTGTCTACTAGGCTATCGCCCCCCGTCTCAAACAGCAGCGGTATCTCTAGAACCGCAATCGCATGACACGCATCGTGGGAGGCCTGCAGAAAGGCACGTTCGGCCTCGCGCACAAGTGGGTGAACGATCGCCTCCAATCGCTTGAAGCCGGATGGATCCGCTAGCAACGCTTTACTAAGCTTTTCACGATCAACAACGCCAGCGTCTGTCGTACCAGGGAAGACATCTTCTATTAGTGGTGCGGCTTTGCCTGCGTAAAGAGCGTGGACCTCAGCGTCTGCATCACAGACCGGTATTCCATTGTGTCGGAACCGTTCTGCGGCAGTGGTCTTACCCATGCCGATGGACCCCGTCAGCCCGACAATCATCATGGGGGTGTCTCCAGATCGGCGAGAATAATGTCACGGAGCTCTGGTGTGACGTCCGGCCGGATGCCGAACCATTTCTCGAATCCAGGCACGGCCTGATGGAGCAGCATTCCCAAACCGTCGACGGTCTTGTGGCCGCTGGCTTTGGCATGAGCGAGCAAAGGTGTTTCGAGCGGGACATAGACGATGTCACAGACGATGGCGGGAGAAGGTGAGGTACGCTGGGATAAGTCGAGGCCTAGAGGAAACGCTTGGTCATCTGCCTCTGCATCGGTGTTCCCTGTGCTCATCCCCAGCGTTGTCGTGTTCACTATGATGTCTGCGGAACGAGCAAGCTTTTGGCGATCGTCCCATGGTGCTGGCTTGAGGTTTTTAGTGCCAAGAGCTTCAACCAGACCAATGGCACGAGCCGTCGTTCGATTTGCAATGTTCACGTTCGCGATCCCGGCTTCGGCGAAGCCATAAGCGATTGCACGCGATGCGCCCCCAGCGCCGAGTATCAAGACGTTTTCCGTTGTTTCACGCCAATGGGATTGCGACTGCGTCAAGTGCTCCATGAACCCATAGGTGTCCGTGTTAGCGGCGCAAAGTCTTCCATTGTCGAGCCAGAGCGTGTTGGCGGCCTGAACCGCTTTCGCTGATGCATCGCGCAATTCTGCGCATACATATGCCGTTTCCTTGTGCGGCACGGTCACGTTGCATCCGACCCAACCGAAGTCAGCGAAGGATTGGAAAAACGCATTAGCGTCCTCAGGTTGCACGGCGTGACGTTCGTAGCTGCCATCACGGCCATAGGTTTTCAGCCAATGCCTATGGATCAGCGGTGACCGCGAATGTTTGATCGGCCAACCGATAACACCAGCGCGCGGAGATAGTTTGGCGCTGCTCATGTCGTCAATGCGCCCATCTCGCGAAGTTTGGCCAAAAGCGGCATCAGGGGCAGTCCGAGGATGGTGAAGTAGTCCCCCTCTATTCTGTCAAAGAGTTGCGTGCCCATGCCTTCAAGTTTGTAAGCACCAACGCTTTCGCAAATGTCTGCGCCTGATCGCAGCATGTATTCTGCGATGAACGTGGCTGTGAACTTTCGCATCGCCAGGTTTGCAGTTTCGACGTGCGACCAGATGATTTCGCCATCACGGGCAAGCACCACGGCGCTGTGCAATTGGTGGGTTTTCCCACGCAGTTTCATCAGTGTTTCACGCGCGGCGTTTTGATCTGCAGGTTTTGTGAAAACCTCATCGCCGCACACGAGGATCTGATCCGCCGCAATCACCAGACTGCCGACATTGTTTGTTGAGACAACCGATCCCTTGGCTTGCGCCAGCATTTCAGCCAAGTCGGCCGGGTCGATTTGTTGATCGGTTGCCAGCAGACTGTTGCGGACAGCATCTTCATCGATGTCGGCTGGTATGACGGTGAATGCGATACTTGCGTTTTTAAGGATAGCGTGCCGGGCTGAACTGCCTGACGCCAGGATCAACCTCGGGATCGCACCTGCGGATTGTTCACGATCAGACATCGACTGTGTCATCCTTCGTCTTTGTCGTTGGTGGCCGCAGCACCTTCAACGCTCTCAGCGCGCTTGTCATGCATGAGTTTAATGATCGTCGCTGCCGTTTCCTCGACCGACCTGCGGGTCACATCGATGATTGGCCAGTTGTTCCGCGCGCAGATCCGGCGGGAGTGCTGCAACTCCGCTAGGATCACATCACGGTCAACGTATTCACCCAAGTCACGGTCAGACAGGATCATCGCGCGGTTGCGACGAACCTCTGCAATGCGGTCCACGTTTGCGATCAGGCACACGACAAACGCAGAGTGATCTTCCTCAATGCTAGGTGGCAGCGGGACGCTAGGTACGATGGGCAGGTTGGTCGTTTTGTATCCGCGCTGGGCCAAGTAGATGCTCGTTGGCGTTTTCGATGTCCGCGAGATTCCCAAAATCAAAATGTCGGCTTGATCCAAGTCTTCGGGAAGCTGGCCATCATCGTGCGCCATGGTGAAGTTCAGCGCATCAATGCGGGAGAAGTATTCCGCGTCCAAAACATGCTGACCAGCCACCGTCGGCGTCTGCGGCGCGCCAAGGTAGGACTCAAAGACGCGCATCACCGGGTCCAGCACTGCAAGAGCCGGCACGCCCAATTCATTGCAGCGTGCCTCGATCTCAGCGGACAGTTCGGGATTGACCACAGTGTAAAGCACTATACCCGGCGTTTGTTCGATTTCCTGAAGAACACGGGCAAGTTGACGGCGTGTCCGCACCAGTGGGTGGACGTGTTCTATCGGGCGCACCAACGCGTACTGAACGGAGGCCGCCTTCGCCATCGTGGTCAGCGTTTCGCCAGTTGCATCTGATACAAGATGGAGGTGGTAGTAGCTTGGTAAGGCGTTGACCATGTGTGGATGAGTGTTCGAGTTATCCCGGCCTGGAGGGGTGGTGGTCGGGTTGTGCAGGATAAGTACGGCGATATCCCCTGTGATACCCACATTTCAGCTCGTAAGAACTGTTTTTTTAACGGACTGCCGTAGTTGGGGTTGTCTGTTGATTGCACAGAGTAGCACACGTGATCTCCACATGATCTTCGCCCCGAAGCGGCTTCTACAATGGTCGCAAGTCGTTGACATTGAATTGGGTTTGCACGCCTTGTGGCGTTGATCATCATCTGACACAAGATGTAGAACTGGGGTTTTTAGGGCCTGGATAACAGCTTGATAAGCTGTGGGCAGGACTTCAATTCCCGTTATCCCGTCCGGTAAGAGTCAAAATAGAAATCTAAGACTCTTTTCTTTTCAATTAGAAGTGGGGGGCCAGTGCTGTGGACGCACTTGCGGATCGCGCTGCGCGACGTCGGTTCTTGAAGCCTTTTCTAGGCGAGGCAATCTCGCCACCGCCGATGTGGTTGATGCGCCAAGCTGGGCGGTATCTGCCTGAGTATCGGGCGACGCGGAAGGAAGCAGGGAGCTTCCTGCAATTGTGCTATGCACCGGAGCTTGCTGCCGAAGTCACGTTCCAACCGATCCGGCGGTATGCGTTCGATGCGTCGATCCTGTTTTCGGATATCCTGGTTGTGCCGGATGCGCTTGGGCAGGAGGTTCGTTTCGTCGAGGGCGAAGGGCCGCGACTTGATCCGATCAGCGATGAAGCCGGGCTTGAGCGATTGGATCCATCGGCAACGGGCAAGGTGTTTGGCACGGTCTGTGAGACGGTGAAACTGTTGCGGGCTGGATTGCCCGATGAGACGGCCCTGATTGGTTTTTGTGGCGCGCCGTGGACGGTTGCAACCTACGTGGTTGGTGGGCGCGGTTCACCGGACCAAGCGGCTGCC
>JBCBRD010000007.1:2110-7883 GCA_039819885.1 Pseudomonadota bacterium | reverse complement strand
GATGTTTTGCAGATCTTCGATAGTTGGGCGGGGAGTTTGGCGGATGATCAATTCGACCGTTGGGTTGTTGCCCCGACTCGGCATATGGTCGAAGCGTTGAAGGCGAAGTATCCGGAGGTTCCGATCTTAGGTTTCCCACGAGCTGCGAATGCGCAGACGGCTCGGTTTGTGCGTGAGACCAAGGTTGACGGCGTCAGCTGTGATACGTCGATGCCGGTTGAGATGATGGCAGAGCTGGCGCGTACAGAAGATGTGGTTGTTCAGGGAAATCTCGATCCGTTGTTGTTGGTGGCTGGCGGGGATGCACTGGATGCGCGGGTTCGGCACATTGTTGAAACGATGAGGGGCAAGCGGTTTATCTTCAATCTGGGCCACGGTATTGTTCCGCAGACGCCGCCGGAGCACGTGGAGCGCCTGGTACGCGTCGTTCGGGAGGTGCGCTAACTGCGCGCTGAAGGTTGGATGTGCTGATGGAACGGAGTTCGATATTTGGCACAGGCTGAGGACGTCAAACGCCCGATCCAAGAGGATCCCACGTTCCGTGCCGCGTTTGCATTGGCATTCACTGTGGCAGCAACCGTCTTCGTGATTCTGGTGCTGGGGGATGGTGCTTATCTTTGGGTGAAGTCCGTTCACGTCATCGCGATCATCGCTTGGATGGCTGGACTGTTGTATCTGCCTCGGTTGTTCATCTACCACTGCGATGCGCCGAAGGGGTCTCAGCAGTCCGAAACGTTCAAAGTGATGGAACGTCGGCTCTTACGCCTGATTACCAACCCAGCCATGGTGATCGCTTGGGTGCTGGGACTTTGGTTGGGATGGAATGCCGGTTGGTTTTCTGAGGGGTGGTTTCACGCGAAGTTGGTCTTGGTGCTGGGGCTTTCAGCCGTGCATGGGTATTTCTCAGTGGCCGTGAGGCACTTTGCACAGGACAACAATATTCGGACGCCGCGCCACTGGCGGATCATGAATGAAGTTCCCACCTTATTGATGATCGGAATTGTGATCTTGGTGATTGTGAAACCGTTCTAGAGCGCTGTTTCGTTATGCAATAGACCAACATCAGGTGCGGCAAGCTTCGTCTTTTCATCGAGGTCCTTGTCTGTTATGGGTTAGAGATCCTTTCACGTTGGGTCACCTGACCTAAACTCTCGAGATCTCATCCGACGACTTGTTCGACGCTTGTCGGTGATTGATCCCCGTCGTGACCCCTATCCAGACATCACACGCAATTTCCCGGCGCGGCTCTCCCTACGTTTATTTTCCCCTCCCCTTGGCCGCCGCCTATCGGAGCACTTTTTATGGACGAAATGAAACTTGAGGATCTCAAGCTCAAGTCTCCCAAAGACCTGATCAGTTTTGCTGAAGAGGTTGGCGTTGAAAACGCGAGCACCTTGCGCAAGCAGGAACTCCTGTTTGCCACCTTGAAGCAACTTGCTGCCCAAGACATCGACATTGTCGGAACCGGCGTCGTCGAGGTTTTGCAGGACGGTTTTGGCTTTCTGAGATCACCTGAGGCGAATTATCTCCCTGGGCCCGATGATATATATGTGTCGCCCTCACAGATAAGGCGTTTTGCGCTGCGGACTGGCGATACGGTCGAAGGGCAGATCCGAAGTCCGAAAGAAGGCGAGCGATACTTCGCGCTTCTCAAGGTGGGCAAGATCAACTTTGAAGATCCTGAGCAGACCAAGCACAAGATCCACTTTGATAACCTAACCCCGCTTTACCCGACGTCCTGGCTCAAACTTGAGGTTGAAGATCCAACGATCAAAGATCTCTCGCCGCGTGTCATCGATATCGTGGCGCCGATGGGGAAGGGCCAACGTGGTTTGATCGTTGCGCCTCCGCGGACTGGTAAAACGGTGCTGCTGCAAAATATTGCACACTCGATTTCGGTCAATCACCCCGAGTGTTATCTGATTGTGCTTTTGATCGACGAACGGCCGGAAGAAGTTACAGATATGCAGCGTTCTGTGAATGGGGAGGTGATTGCCTCAACATTTGATGAGCCACCATCTCGACACGTTCAAGTGTCTGAAATGGTTATTGAAAAGGCTAAGAGGCTTGTTGAGCATAAGCGGGACGTTGTGATCCTGCTGGACTCGATTACGCGACTTGGCCGGGCTTACAACACCGTTGTTCCATCATCAGGCAAGGTTCTGACCGGCGGTGTCGATTCAAACGCTTTGCAGCGTCCGAAGCGCTTTTTTGGTGCCGCTCGAAACATCGAAGAAGGTGGGTCGTTGACGATCATTGCGACCGCGCTGATCGAGACCGGCAGCCGTATGGACGAAGTGATCTTTGAAGAGTTTAAAGGAACGGGTAACTCGGAAATCATCCTCGACCGGAAGGTGTCCGACAAGCGCGTTTATCCTGCAATCGACGTTGCCCGCTCAGGTACTCGGAAGGAAGACCTTCTGATCGCCAAGGAGAACTTGAAAAAGATCTATGTTCTTCGCCGGATCCTCAATCCGATGGGCACGATGGACTCCATCGAGTTCCTCATCGACAAGCTCAAGTCGACCAAGACCAACTCTGAGTTCTTCGACTCGATGAACACGTGACGCAGCTTGCCAATCATTGTGTTTTTGTTAAAAGCTGCCGCTCACCGCTTTTAGCGCCAAAATCAAAAACATGATGGTGAGGGAACCGCACGATGACGGAAGAACTTTATTGGCTTACGCTTACAGCGGTTGTTACGATGTTTATGGGGTTCCCTTACGTATTTGAGCGCATTTTGCGTGTTGGAGGCCTAGCGGCTGCAAACTACACCAGTGAGGGAACTGCTGGGTTCGATCAACCCACTGAGACGCCTTCCAAGTGGGCGGCTCGCGCTTACCGCGCACATCGAAATGCGATCGAAAGTCTAGCCATCGTTGCGATCCTGGTTCTGACTGCTCATGTTGCTGGCGTCAGCGATCCAAACGTTCTTCTCGGCGTGCAAATCTACTTCTTTGCGCGGTTGGCCCACTACTTCATTTATGTCCTGGCGTTGCCGGTGGTCCGACCTCTTGCGTATTTTGCAGCTTGGGGTGGAATGGCACTCATCGCCTACGCGATCCTGTCTCAACAGATCGCTTGATTTCGAAGGGCGATCACCGCCAGAACGCGTCGTTTGAGAGGATTGAGGATCTATGTATCAGCCTGCTCTCTTCCGCGAAGACCGTGTGGATGTGATGCACCAACTAATGCGTGCCCACCCGTTCGGTTTGCTCAACTCGATACAGGCTGGTCGCCTTAATGCGGATCATCTGCCGATGGTCATCCATGAGGATTTGGCGGAGAGAGGCATCATTCGCTGCCACATCGCCAAGGGCAATCCACTGTGGTTGGATCGAGTCGGATCATCAGAGGTGCTTGCTGTTTTCCAAGGGCCTCAGGCTTATGTCACGCCATCCTGGTATCCTTCTAAGAAGGTGCACGGAAAGGTCGTTCCGACATGGAATTATGCGGTTGTGCATGCTCGGGGGACGCTTGAGTTCCGAGATGATCATGGCTGGCTGATGGAACACTTGTCGGAGCTTACAGCGCGGCATGAAGGCCGCCGCTCAAAGCCCTGGCACGTCTCGGATGCACCCGAAGACTACATGGCCCGACAGCTCAAAGGACTTGTTGGCGTTGAGATCCAAGTGACGGAATTGGAAGGCAAGTGGAAGGTCAGCCAGAACAAAGACGCGCAAGATCGGAAGGGTGTGCAGGACGGCCTATTGCAGGAGGCCGACCCTGCTGCAGCTGAAGTTTCGGAGCTTGTTGGCCGATTTGGTGACTGAGTGAGCTGTGCCGCATCTCACCCAAGCGCGCTCGCATAACGTTGTGCTTCGGTTGGTTCGTCAGGGATTTTGGGAACGTATTCGTGCGTCACATTCCAACTGAGGATTGCGTCCTCCCAATTTCCGCGCTCGCAGTACCAAACGGTGATTTTCGCATGCTCGAATGGATCCCAGTGCATGCGAAGGACATACCGGTTTTCTTCACGCACATCGATTTGGTAGGGATCGTCCTTCTCTTTTGGCAATTTTGCAAAGGGTGTTCTCACAGTGATCGAAATGCGCTTTCGATCATGATCCTCAAATGAGGCTCGGAACACATGACGGTGTTTCAGTGTCTCGTCAAAATAGTTGCCCGCCCAGAGATTGGATAGAACGGTTTCGCGTACTAGTCGGACCATTTGACGACGAGGCATGCGACCGTTGCGATCGAGTTTTTGCTCTGTTGTTTCTTCTTCGCTGCTGTTGTCAACAAGTGTTTCTGCATTGTCGATCCGCTCAAACAGTAAGTTCAGTATAGGCTGAAGTTCCTCTACTTTGTTATTATTTGCTGCTTTCTGTATCTCTGCTTTGAGCTTGTCGAGGTCGCCTTTTATAGTCTCGACAACAGCGTGACCGTCCGCGTCCAGTGCATCTCTATTTCCATTCCATCGTTTGACCTGCACACGCGCTTTGTTGATCGACGCAAACAGAGCAAAGAGCAGTAGTGGTAATAACAAGACGACTGCGAACGGCTCAGCCCAGTCATTCGGTATGCTAGTCCCAAGTCCAGAGTTTATTCCGCTTATGACAAGCTCAAAAAACGCCGCAATATATCCCAAATCCATCGACGCAACCCCCTCGCGCACTGAAACTCACAATGCAACGAGGCTAAGAAGGTTAATGAGCACAATCAACCCTCTTGGATTGAATTAAACGGTCGTTAAGGCTTTCGCTGAATCCGGTCCGGCCGAGCGTTGGTCATCGCCCGAGAAGCATTTCGATACGAGACGTCATGAGACGACCAAACAGCTTCAATGGGAACTTGCTGTAACTTGGCGCGTCTTGTGGGATCGCCAAGTCCGATTGCCTGTGTCGCGTTTGGTTCCGCATTTCAATCGGTGGAAGCTCACCTTCGAACCGGTTGCGATAAGCTGAGACCCAGTGGCCAGGACGATATTTGATGAACATCCCTGTATTGCAGCAGGATGCAACGAACCTCTGAGTGGGTGCATTATCCTTGAGCTTGTAGCCAACCAATAGGTCTGCACCAGATACGCAATTGAAACGATCGTCGCGATAGGTCAGGTAAGCTGTACCGCCATCAGGATCGCGCACTGGCTTTGCCTTGTTAAGGCTTTCGATCTGTCGCCCGCCGGCCTGGCAATCATTACAGTAACAGACACCGCAGAGGATTGGTGAACCTACGCCCTCGCACTTTACGTTGCCGCAGGCGCAAGATGATGTTCGGACGATTTGGTTCATTTCCTGATGTATACTAGCTCCTTGCTGACTGTTCTGAATGTTTGTCGATGGCGTCGCGGTCGCGGATTTCGGCGTCTTCGGTGACAGTCTCATCGACATACGCGCGTTCGCCGGTCGGTGTGTATTTCGGTCCCAGGATATCAATGATGGTGGGGTTGCCGCTCGGAGCGTGCCCGGCCCAGTTTTCAACGATGCGTCCCTTCGCTGCATACTCAGGATTTTGACCCATCAATTCGTGTAGCGCCTTGAGTTTGTAGTGCGGTACAGATGCGAACAGGTGATGGGGCAGGTGGTATTCCATACCCAAAGGGAAGACCGCGTAACGGGAGAAGGGGTCGACGAAAAACACGCGCGTGTTGGTCATCCGTCCGCGGTCGGCATTCCCATGCTGGCACCACTCTCGAAAGATCATGAAGACTGGGAAGGTCGTGAAGAGCGGCAGCACCCATAACAGGCCGAAGTAGCCCCATGCCGGTGCGCCGGTTGCGGCTTCCGCCCAGGTCAAACTCGCGTAGAGTGCTGCGCCATATGTCATGCGT
>JBCBRD010000007.1:0-2012 GCA_039819885.1 Pseudomonadota bacterium | reverse complement strand
GTAGCCCCATGCCGGTGCGCCGGTTGCGGCTTCCGCCCAGGTCAAACTCGCGTAGAGTGCTGCGCCATATGTCATGCGTCCGATCGTCGTCCAGCGTTGCGACACGTCCGATGTGATGCGGTTTTCTGGAAATGCGTCATCTGGGATCACGATGTAATAAGTCGTGATTGCCAACCACATCATCCCGATGGTAGCTCCCGCCACTGCAAATTGTCCGAAGGCAACAAGCGGTGTGATGATGGCAGGCGAAACAACGAGGAACAGCACGCCAAACCGCACCGGCCATGGTGAACCTGTTCTGTCTGGATCCGAGAATGGGTTTGTGTCGTTGCCTATGGCGGCGTACTTGGCGCGCGCTGCGATGTATTTGACCAGGTTTGGGATCCAGAGAAGGCGTAAGACGCCCCATAGCAACTCGATGTGGTGGACTGGAAAGTCTAACCAGTATTGACCGTCTTCGATCTGATCGAAGATCGGGTCACGCTCAGGATCATTCACGAACTGGTGGTGTGCGAAATGATGCAGCCTGTAAGCGTGCGTCGATGTGTAGATCGGAAAGCCGCCGAGCCAATCGGACGCGTACTCGTTTAGCGTTCGGTTTTTGAAAAGTAGGTAGTGTGTGCCCTCGTGGATGACTGCGCCCAGGTTGTGTTGGGAGGCACCAATGACTGCAACGGCTACGATCGAGATTGCTGTCACCCAGCCCCAGCCAAGTTGACCGACGAAGGCGGCTTCCCATGCCCAGACTGTTCCAACGATCGTTGCTGCGATGATTAAGTAGATCTGAGCGATATAATAGAAGTTCGTGATGTTATCGCGCTCTTTCAATTTGGCAATTTCAAAAGCAAAGCTTGTGTTGTTTGAGTTGGTCGTATCGGTTTTTCTGTGCGGATTTGAACGCTTGTCTGGCTTGTCCAGCATTCGCGAATTCCTCACTCCTGAACTCGGGCCTTAGCGCCAAGTGATTGGCAACGCCTACCAAATGATCACCATTTTATTGGGACTTTGTGTTTGCTGCGATCACGATCACGAGGGATTGCGGCGGCGCATCGTCGCCCTTTTTGTCGAGGCTGGTAGAACTCCGCGATTTTTTTATACTTCATCTGCACAGTAGTACTGTGATTTTGACTCAGCAGGCTTTGCCTCACATCTGAGAGTCAAGTTGTAACGACTCCAGTTTCACGTGAAACAACTTCAGCTGGACTCGTTACCCACATCTTTTTGACTCGAACGAATCTGCTGTTTGTCTGGTTGCTTTCGCAGTGCGGGCAGTTGCCCGGCGAGGTCTTGGGGGTCCGTTATGGGCATGGAGCATTGTGGTCCGATACAGATATAAGCCGTTGGTTTGTCGTCGACAGGTGCCTTACCTCTCAACGCTGGTGGAAGATTGTCTGGCGCGCCAACAAACGAAAACTCAAGTGCACCTGGTAGAGCGACCGAGTTCACTGCTTCGCGGAAGCTTGTGGGGTTGTTGTCTTCGGTGCTGCCTTGCTCCTCGGGCGTGAAGACGGCGACGATCTGTGGTCGTGAGAGATCATACTCAGCAGCCAAGAGGCCGGTGTAGGCAATGAGGTTGCTGGCCATTTCGGGGCCGAAGCTGTCCACAATCGTGGCCCCTTGTTGAACGTAATCCAGGTTTCCGGTGATGAGGGTCAGGCTTGCTAGATTGGACACCATGATGCCGTTTGCGTTTGGGACCGCATCATCGGTTCCGGTCGCAAGGCGCACGATGACATCCGATGTGTCGTCCGCCGATGTCGCATAGCGTTGTTCGGTTGGCAGCCAATGGTGCGTATTCAGGGTCTGTGTCAACGCTTCGGCTTGTTCGAGGAAGCGGGGCTCAGCGGTTGCTTGATAGAGGCGGATCGCTGCCCAGATGATGTTTGCATAGTCGTTAGCGGTGCCGGGCGCGTTGCAACGACCTTTGCGCCACGCGTGTTGGAGCCGACCGTTTTCGATCATGTTTGTAGTGACGAAGTCGAAGGCGCTCGCGGCTGTATCGACCCAATCGG